>JAVCCT010000331.1 GCA_030765325.1 Candidatus Stygibacter frigidus
GCTCCGCTCCAACCTGGGGCTACAAATAAATATCACCTACGGTGAAAATCCTCAAAATATGTTGAACAGTCTCTTCCGGGGGGATGCTAACTAAGGTAAATAATGAATTGACAATTTTATGAGCTTCTAAGCATTGCGTCATAAATATGTGTCGCATTTTAACGAAGGGATTTTGAATTATATACGGCGTGAAGAGATTCAATATCTGTTGATATTGAAGCGATGAACAACGCAGATAGAATTTAAAAGAACAAGTTAAAAGTAACAGATATTTATGATGTGATGCGATGCTTAATAAACATAAGACAAAGAAATCAATAATGGAGGATTAATGCATAGGATCATTAAAGTAACATTAGGGATAATGTGGCTTATTATAATTAGCAGTTGTGATCTGGGGACAGGAAATAGTATTGATAAACTGATAGATAAGGGCGAATATCAAAAAGCCAGGAAGAAACTATCAGAAATACTTGCCGAAACACCGCGAGATAGTGAGAGCAGCGTGCTATTGGCAAAAACTTATAGGAAGGAATATTACCCCACCTGGAGTATCAGGAAATTTCGTTCACCTCTGGAATCAGAATGGACGTTATTTCCGGCGCAGAGCATGGATGATCTTAGTCAGTATCAAGATATAGTATATGCCCTTGATAAGCGTGGTATCTGGAATGAGGGACTTGAAACAGAGAATTATTTCCTGATCACTTACTATTATTATATGATGAAATACCAAAGAGATATGGCGCTTGCGAAAGAGCTGAATAAGGTCATACCAGCAGTTATCGAAGGAGAAGGCGATCTGGCAGATAATGCCATGTTCTGGAAGCTGTATTCTGAAAATAATTATAGTGCAAATTTTACTAATGGTCAAATAGATACACTTTTTACTAAATATCCCGGGACAGATCTGGGTGCATTAAAAGTGCTGGATCAGATAATTGGCTCATCTGCAAGGATAGAAAATCCAGAGACTTCAACCGAAATAGTGAGGATCAAAGACTTCATGACCAGCTATCCGGAATTTTCTTTGTATGCAGACAGTCTTTTTATCTACAGATTCATTGATGATGAAGTAGATAACACGCGGAATGGCAAACTGAAAGGTACAAATATAGATCTGGAAAACTATCTGATCAAGTTACTCGCAGAAAATATCAGCGTTAAGATCAATAGATATATACTGAGAACGCAAGCTTATCTCACAATTGAGCAGGGGAATATAGACACCGGGTTATCTGCATTGAACCGACTGGCTAATCAGGAGCAGAATAGATATGAGAGAGAGAAACTTGTGAGAGATACAGGAGAGCTGGCATTTAGAAATGGCAGATATGGAATGGCAATCACCAATTTGAGGCAAATCGAAGGATTAGGTATCAGGTGGCAGAAAATGCTTTGGGAATCATATATCCAGATGGATAATGAACATGAAGCAAACCTGCTATTTGAAAAGATCAAAGCTGATCTGACGTATTCTGACCTGGTGAGATTGAACAGAATAAAATATAATTTTGATCTGGGCAAATTAGAATTATCTGAATTGAATCTTGTGCAGGGAAATGGCAGTGTTACCATTGAAGGGATAGTTAATAATCCTACTATGAAAAGTTATAAGGGGATTACGGTGAGAATAAGTTTGTCTGATGCCAAAGGGAATAATCCTCAATCACAAACGCTCACCATCAAGGAATTGTATCCTGAGACCGAAGAAAAGTTCAATGAATTCATTGATTATGAAACTGGAAAGGGAGATGTCAAATTTTCTGGTAAGATCACCGGGTTTGCAACTGTGGAATAATGTAATAGATCATGGTAGGGTCAGACCCATGTGTCTGACCAGGATATTGTATCAAAACTTCTACGAAAGAGGACAGACACGTGGGTCTGTCCCTACCAGTGTTTAAATTTCCAAACAGGGATGCTATCCAGAATAGAATAAAGTATTTGACCAATCTCGGGGAGTTTTGAGTTTTGTAACAAAATAAAAACAGGAGTGATTAAGATGAAAAAGGAGATTTATTACATAATATTATCATTAGCAAGTATCATGCCTGTTTTGCTCCCCTGAGGGGGAATAGCAAATAAACTATTTAATCAGATAAAAAAAACTAATACAGGAGAAATATAGATGGAATACCCATTTGAAAAGATAGAAAAGAAGTGGCAGAATATCTGGGCGGAAAAGAAGATATTTAATGCCACAAATGATAGTGAGAAAAAATCTTACTACGTATTGAGCATGTTTCCATATCCGAGTGGAGCTTTGCATATGGGGCATGTGAGCAATTACTCGATAGGTGATGCTATCACCAGATATAAACTTATGCAGGGCTATAATGTGATGCAGCCAATGGGTTATGATGCCTTTGGTATGCCCGCAGAAAATTATGCCATAATGCATAACTCACATCCCAAATTGACTACTGAGGAAAATATCAGCATCATGCGAGGACAATTCAATTCCATGGGATTTGGACTGGATTGGGATAGAGAAGTGAGCACCTGTCGTCCTGATTATTATCGCTGGGGACAGTGGTTTTTTAAGAAGTTCTATGAAAAAGGACTGGCTTATAAGAAGAAATCATTTGTGAACTGGTGTGAAGACTGCCAGACCGTGCTTGCCAATGAGCAGGTGGAAGATGGCAATTGCTGGCGCTGCGGAAAAGTGGTGCGGCAAAAGGAACTGGAGCAGTGGTTTTTTAAGATCACAGATTATGCAGAAGAACTTCTGGATTTTAGTGGAGTGATAGAGTGGCCAGAGCGTGTGATCACTATGCAGAAGAACTGGATAGGCAGAAGCGAAGGGACCAGAATAGATTTTAAGCTGGAAGATACAGGAGAGACTTTGTCCGTATTTACTACTCGTCCAGATACAATATTTGGCTGTACTTTTATGGCACTGCCACCTGAGCATCCTCTGGTGACAAGATGGCTGAGGGAAGATGCAAGTCAGGAAATGAAGGACTTTTGCGAAGAAGTGATGAATGAAGATAAGCTCATGCGTACAGCAGAAGATACTACTAAGAAGGGGATTTACAGTGGCAGAGATTGCATCAATCCTGTTAATGGAGAAAAAGTGCAGATCTGGATCACTAATTATGTGCTGATGGATTATGGTACAGGTGCTGTGATGGCAGTGCCTACTCATGACCAGCGAGATTTTGAATTTGCCCGTAAATATGATATACCGATGAAGATAGTTATTCAAAATAAGGATAATGATCTGGTTTTGGAAGAAATGGCAGAAGCATATATTGAACCAGGAATATTAGTGAATTCCAAGCAATTTGACGGTATGGACAGCATCGAAAGTCAATCAGCTATTTCTGCCTGGATGAATGAGAATCAGATGGGTGAGAGTACAATAACATATAGATTAAGAGACTGGGGAATTAGCAGACAAAGATATTGGGGAAATCCCATACCGGTAATTTATTGCGATAAATGCGGTGAAGTATTAGTTCCAGATAAAGATTTGCCTGTGCTTCTGCCAGACAATGTTCAATTAGGTAAAACAACCAGCAATCCGCTTTTGAGCGTAGATGAATGGGTTCATACTACCTGTCCGAAATGTGGCGGTCCAGCAAAAAGAGAAACAGATACTATGGATACATTTGTGGACAGTTCATGGTATTTTGCGCGTTATGCTGATTCTGCAAATGATAAGGAACCTTTCACAAAAGCAGCAGCAGACATGTGGCTACCGGTTGATCAATATATTGGCGGGATAGAGCATGCCTGTATGCACCTCTTGTATGCCCGATTCTTTCATAAATTTATGCGTGATATAGGGATGGTAAGCTGCGATGAACCTTTTGCCAAACTACTCACTCAGGGTATGGTTACCAAAGATGGTGCTAAAATGTCTAAGAGCAAAGGTAATGTGGTTGATCCCCAATATATCATAGACCGGTTTGGATCAGATACAGTGAGGATGTTCATGCTGTTCAGTTCACCCCCGGAGAAGGATTCAGAGTGGAGCGATACTGGAGTAAAGGGGGCATTCAGGTTTTTGAATCGAGTCTGGAGAATATTTGATGATAATCTGGATATGATCAAAAAAGCATCTTCTACATATAATGACGATAATTTATCTGAAGATATCAAGAAACTGCGGTTTAGTACACATCATATGGTGTGGAAGGTATTGCAGGATATAGAAGACAGGCTTCAATTCAATACAGCGATTGCTGCCATTATGGAGCACTTGAATAATATATATGGTATTGGTGATCCTGAAGCACTGAACTCTGATGAGCAAGGTGTGTATGCCGAAGCCTGCCTGAAAATACCGCAGGCTATGTATTGCTTTGCACCTCATATAAGTGAGGAATTATGGCAATTATCAGGGAATGCCACCCTGCTGCATGAAGCTGGAATACCCGAATATAACAAGGAATATCTTATCAAGGATGAGATCACTTACGTTATTCAGATAATGGGAAAAGTAAGAGGGAAGATAGTTGTTCCTGTAAATACCAGTGATGAGGAAATAAAGAAGCAAGCTCTTGAAAATGAGAATGTGCAGAAGTATCTGGAAGGTAAGACAATTAGAAAAATGATTGTTGTACCCAAAAAACTGGTATCAATAGTTGCTAATTAATAAAATAAGGGGCAAACTTAATATCTATTTTGGTTTGCCCTCATATTGCTTATGACAAAAGATCTTAGTAAGAAAAGTTCATATTATTATGAATTGCCAGCAGAACTGATCGCCCAGTATCCTGTAGAGAAAAGGAGTGAATCACGCCTGCTTGTCCTTGACAAAACAACTGGAAGAATTGAGCATCATATATTTCATGAGATTGAGCACTATCTGAAAGCTGGTGATGTAATGGTTATTAATAAGACCAGAGTGATCCCGGCAAGGCTGCAGGGCAAAAAATCTACTGGGGCAGAGGTGGAAATCCTGCTTTTGAATCAGCAGGAAGATCAAGTGTGGGAATGCCTTGTGAAACCCGGAAGAAGGCTGAAACCAGGCAGTAAAGTAATAATTGACGAAACCTTAAAGGCAGAAATACTCTCTTATGGAGAGGAAGGCTCTCGCATCGTTAAATTTCATTATTCTGGCGACTTCTTTGATATATTACAGAGAGTAGGGAAGGTCCCTTTGCCACCCTATATCACCCGTGAAGCTACAGAAAATGATAAGTTGACATATCAAACTGTATATGCAGAAATTCCTGGATCAGTTGCTGCGCCTACAGCAGGTTTGCATTTTACTAATAATTTACTTACCAGGCTTAAGCATAAGGGAGTTATAATCACAGAAGTAGATTTAAACGTAGGATTAGGGACATTTCGACCAGTGAAGAATGACAATATTCAGGATCATGTAATGCACAGTGAATATTGCCATATAGATGAAGCAACTGCCAAAATCATAAATAAAGCAAAAGCAGAAGGAAGACGTATAATAAGCGTTGGCACTACTTCTACCAGAACTTTAGAAAGTTTTGCAGAAAATGGGATTGTATCAAAAGGTGCTCATTTTACCGATATATTCATCTATCCAGGTGGAAGAAATATCCAGATCATCGATGTATTATTAACTAATTTTCATTTACCTGAATCAACATTACTCATGCTTGTTAGCTCTTTTGCTGGTTACGAAAATATTATGAATGCCTATCAAACTGCTATTGAGAATAAGTATCGTTTTTTTAGTTATGGCGATGCAATGTTGATAATTTGACATGGATAATATTACCCATTCTTTTCTAGACAAGTATGTGCATTATGACTATATTTCCAGTACTATGGAAAAAGCAGAAGAATTGATTGAAAATAGTGAATTCAAAGGGAATTTTCTGATTATAGCGGATAAACAGGGAATTGGAATAGGACGCAATGGAAATCACTGGTATTCACCTTCTGGTGGACTTTGGTTCACCCTTGGGATTTATGGATTCACTTTCAAATCAAATTTTACTCTTTTCTGCGGTTTACAGCTCTTGAAAACTCTTGAGCAACTTATTAGTGATCCGGTCATGAAACTGGTGATTAAATGGCCTAATGATCTATATCTTAATAATAAGAAACTGGCTGGGATAATAGTGAAACATATCCCACGAAGTAATTATTATCTGGCTGGAATTGGGTTAGATAGCAATATGGAAAGTTTCCCGGAAGAATTGGAATCTATTGCTACTTCATTAAAACTTGAAACAGGTATGAATTATAGCTCCAGTGCTATTATTCATCTGTTTCTGGATAACTTGAATGCAGAACTCCCTGAGTATCTCAGCACATATCGTTTTGATGAAAGTTATTATACGAGCCATGACTACCTGAATGATCATGAGCTAAGTATCAATACAGAATTTGCTGAATACACAGGACGTTATCATGGTATATCGCCAGAAGGTGCTATTCTGCTAAGATTACCCAATGGAGCTATCCAGCCTTTTTATGCTGGGGAAATAAGAATAATTCCTTGATGACTAAAATTTATCTCGTAATATTATTTCTTCAGCTCCCAGCATACAGGTTAATTCTTTGAAAAGCATTTGAGCCTCATCTTTATGAACACATTCATAACTCATAACTGAACCATTGGTGTAAATGATCTCTAAAAACCAGTTAGACTGTGAATGTCTGACCATAAGTCCCTTAATTTCTCCCAAACAAAGGACTATATCCCGATAATAATAAAATTGCCTTTCCTTTTCTTTTTGTTGCATCTAATCCCCCCACTAAATTATTTTTAAAATACATCGTCTAAAAATGGAATGATTAATCATTTGTCAAATAATAAATCCGGGTTAATGAGGAATAATTATTTACAGATAATCACTAATAATAATATTTTGTAAATATTGAATTAAGAAATAATGGAATAAAAGAGATGGAATATGTATGATGTGATAGTGATTGGGGGAGGAGCTTCGGGATGTATGGCAGCGGGAATATCTGCTGAACTGGGGAATAAGGTTTTATTAATAGAAAAAAATGATAATCTGGGCAGGAAACTCAATATAACCGGAAAAGGTAGATGCAATCTCACCAATGCCTCTGATGTGCCGACTATAATCAAGAACTGTCCTAAGAATGGCAAGTTTCTCACAAATGCCCTCTATCGATTCAATTCGGAAGATACTATAAGTTTCTTTGAAAAAATGGGAGTAGAGTGTAAAATAGAAAGAGGAAATAGAGTTTTTCCTGCCAGCGATAAAGCCGGTGATATTGTTTTTGCCCTTAAAAGATTTTTAGAGCTAAACAAAGTAGAAGTGATAAAGGACAAAGTTATTAACATTGCCCGGATCAATGTAGAATTCAAGGTTTTGACCCAAAGTGAAAACACCTATGAGTCAAAAGCTCTAATAATAGCTACAGGGGGAAAAAGCTACCCTCAGACAGGTTCTACTGGTGATGGCTATCGTTTTGCCGAAAAACTGGGGCACACAACTAACCTCTTGAAGCCTGCTCTGGTACCAATTGAGACTGCAGAAGACTGGGTGACTGAAATGCAGGGACTATCCCTTAAGAATGTGGAGATCAAGCTCATAAATAAAAATCAAAAAACTATATATAAAGATTTTGGTGAAATGATGTTTACTCATTTTGGAGTAACGGGACCTTTGATCCTATCAGCATCTTCTCATATCAAAGATTTTACTGATCTCAAACTTGTAATTGATCTGAAGCCGGCATTAGATGAGAAAACTCTTGATAAAAGGATATTAAAAGAAATTGAAATAAATCATAATAAACATTATCAGAACCTGCTTAAAACTCTGCTTCCTCAGAAAATGATCAATGTTATTGTGAAATTAAGTGAAATTGAAGCTGAGAGACCGGCACATAGTATCAACAAGGTGGAGAGGAAAAATATCGTCAGATTATTGAAAGAGCTAACAATGACCCCGACAAAATTTCGCCCCCTGGCAGAAGCGATCATCACTTCAGGGGGAATTTGCGTGAATGAGATCGATCCCCACACAATGCAATCTCGAATAATAGAAGGATTATTTTTTGCAGGAGAGATTATTGATGTAGATGCATACACGGGAGGATTTAACCTTCAAATTGCCTTTTCCACAGGTTATCTGGCAGGAAAAAGTACTTAAAGTTGACCCAATTATACCATATTCCTTGACGTATAATTATCCTCTTAGAAAAAAAAATGTGTAATCAGTATTAAAGGAGAATGTTTTGGAAAAAATATTAGTAACCAGTGCTTTGATCTATGCAAATGGACCACTGCATATTGGACATGTAGCAGGGGCTTATCTTCCTGCCGATATCTTTGTGCGCTTTCATCGTTTGATAAGATCAAATATTATCTTCGTGTCAGGTACCGATGAACATGGAGCTCCTGTTTCGATAAAGGCAGAAAAAGAGGGGATGACTCCAAGGGAGCTTGTGAATTTTTATCATGATCAGATAGAGCAAAGTTTCGATGGTCTTAATATTCAATTTGATAATTTTTCTGGTACTGCTCGCAAGTATCATCATGAGATATCCCAGAAGTTCTTCCTCAGTTTACTTGATAAAGGCTATGTAGTCCAGAAATCAAGTCAGCAGTTCTATTGTGAACATGATAAAAGATACCTTGCTGATCGTTATGTGGAAGGTGTATGCCCATTTTGCCAGGCTGATGGTGCTCGTGGTGACCAATGTGACAGCTGCGGGAAACTGATCAACTCAATTGAGCTTATTGAACCCAAGTGCAAAATTTGCGGAAATACTCCTGTCATCAAAGAAACAAACCACTGGTATCTGGAGCTGCCCAAATTTGAGAACATGCTAAAAGAATGGCTTAATACGAAATCTTATTGGAAGGACAATGTGCTTAATTTTATTATGGGCTGGCTTAATGAAGGGTTGAGAGAGAGGGCAATCACTAGGGATATTGACTGGGGAATTCCTGTACCGTTGCCTGAAGCTGAAGGAAAAGTGCTTTATGTCTGGTTTGATGCCCCAATTGGTTATATCTCATCAACTGTGGAATGGGCAGAAAAGATTGGTTTTCCTGACCGCTGGAAAGACTACTGGTTTGATCCAGATTGCAAGCTGATCCATTTTATTGGTAAAGATAATATCCCATTTCATGCTTTGATATGGCCTTCTGTACTAATGGAACAAAATGAACCTTACATCCTTCCTCATGATATCCCAGCCAATGAATATCTTAATATTGCAGGCAGCAAAGTATCTACCAGTAGGAATTATGCTATCTGGGTAGATGAATATTTAAAATATTTTGATGGTGAACTGTTGCGTTATGTTCTGGCTGCTAATGCTCCAGAGAGCAAAGATGCTGATTTCACCTGGCAGGATTTCCAGGCACGTATCAATAATGAACTTGCAAATATCCTGGGTAATCTGGCAAATCGTGTTTTCACATTTACTAAAAAATCCTTTGATGGTAAAATCTCAAGACCGGAAACATTATCTGAGACTTCAAAGATCGCTTTTGATGAAGCCCAGGTGCTAATTGATGAAATAGAATCCTGCTATAAAAACTATCGTGTACGCAAAACAACAAGTCTGCTAATGGATATAGCTCGTATAGGCAATCGTTATTTTGATGAAAGAGCTCCCTGGAAAGCAGTGAAGACAGATAAGGATCATGCAGTTGAGACATTATATATTTGCCTGGAATTACTGCGTAAAATCACTATTGTCATGACGCCAATATTGCCTTCTAAGATGAAGCAGTTGCGTGAAATGATGAATCTAAACGAAAAATTCTCCTGGCAGAATATAGCTCAGGAAACATTAGAGTATCAGATTGGTGTAGTTGCTCCTCTTTTCCAGAAAATTACTGATGAACAGATAGAAGAACAGCTTAAGTTACTTGAAAGTGATCAGGATAAGGAAGTGATTCTGGAACATAAACCAGAGATCGAATATGATGACTTCATGAAACTGGAAATGCGAATAGTGAAGATATTGAAAGCTGAAAAGGTTAAGAAATCTAAGAAACTACTCAAGCTTCAGGTAAAAATTGGTTCCGAAACCCGCGAGATCGTTTCTGGTATCTCGCAATATTATGCTCCAGAAGACTTGATTGGGAAAAAAGTATTAATGCTGATAAATCTCAAACCCAGAAATATTATGGGAATTTCTTCCCAGGGTATGATATTGGCAGCAGCAGATGATAATAATAATCTCACACTTCTTACTCCTATGGCTGATATTGATGATGGCTCAGAAGTGAGTTAATATTATAACTGATATTTCCGACTTGCTGTAGATGTATGAAATATATGCAATTATCTTTTGGGAGTAAATTTATCTATTTCATAATATCCAATTTTACA
>JAVCCT010000226.1 GCA_030765325.1 Candidatus Stygibacter frigidus
GAACACCGGCTCTGCCGGTGTTCGGGACGGGAGGGTGAATATAAATTATAAAACCCCAGGTAGTCGCTCCGCTCCAACCTGGGGCTACAAATAAATATCACCTACGGTGAAAATCTTCAAAATATATCGAACTGTCTCGTTTAAAACAGGCACATTTTTTTAACCTTTTTTCTTGACTCTTTTTAGCTAAAAGTCGTTTTTTAGGAATGGGTAAATTGTGAAGGAAATTAAATACCTGGGGGAAGATGAAATCGAAGAATAGTTTTAGTGATTTATTGCTTCTATTACTGATAGTCACAAATGCGTTTTCTTTGTTTTCTCAGGTAAATGAGCAGCAGCTCAAAGTTATATTTATTGAGAGATTTACACAGTTTATAGACTGGGACACTACTCAGATATCAAATCCTGATAAAAATGTATTTATAATAGGCACAATTGGGAAAAATGAATTATACCCTGAATTTCAGAGCTTTTTTTCCAATAGATTGATCAAAGGGAAAAAAGCAAAAGTCATCATTGCCAAAACGGAAGAAGATTACTTGCGTTGCGATCTGCTTTTTATTTCAAAAGTATCTGATGACAAATTGAGTGATGTATTGGACGTAGTATATGACAAGCCAATCCTTACAATTAGCGATGAGCAAGAGCTTACTGATTCTGGTATATTGATCACAATCTGCCGAAAAGGAGAACATCTGGGATTTTGTATTAATGAAAAAGCCCTGGCCCGATCTGGATTAAATGCGAACTATTTACTAATGGAATCTGCTGAGATAATAAACCCGATAAAGAAGATTGGTCCATGAAACGATTTTCTTTAAAATTCAGGATATCTTTCTGGGTACTGGTGATCACCAGTCTTGTGATCATCACAGTGGGGGTTCTATTAGTTAATAATTACAAGAAAAATTCTGAAGAGGCTTTTAAGCAAAACGGCATAATAAAAGCGGATTTAATGAGTGATAATTGTGTGATACCACTGGCATTTTATCTTGATATGTCAAGTGTTGAAGCCAAACTGGAGAAATTCCGCATATATCCCTCTATCCGTCAGTGCATAATCTATGATAATAATGGTAAAGCAATAGCGGATTACTTTCAAAGTGGTAATATTGCTCCATATACAGATAAAGTTTATCAGGATACATTATTTTTTACCAAAGCCCATTTGCATATATTTTTACCAATTGAGCATAACGGGATAATATATGGCACTTTATTTCTCTGTGAAGATACATCAGCCATGTATAATCAGGTTATCAGATTTAGCTTTATCACTCTTTTGGTAGCAATATTATTGATCATGCTCTTCTATTTTGTTACAATGAACCTGCAAAGGACGGTTTCAGAGCCACTGAGTAAATTACTTGAAGCTACTGAGAATGTGTCCAATGCCCGAGATTACAGTAACCGCCTGGAACAAGGCAGTAATGATGAGATAGGCAGACTTTATTCAGGATTTAATCGGATCATGACGCATCTTGCACTGGAAGAATCTGAGAAGCAGGTAATTGAATTAGAGCTATCCAGCACTATAGATAAATTAAAACAAAGCCGGGAAGAAATAATTGGATTAATGCACTCATTGAGCAATGAAGTAGAGGAAAAGAACGATACTTTAGCTTTGCTGGAAGATACCTGGCAACGCTTTGAACTGGCTATAAAGGGTTCTTCTGATGGATTATGGGATTGGAAAGATTTGAATGCTGACCAGCATTGGTGGTCGCCAAAATGCTATCAATTGCTGCATTATAGTGAGACAGACTTAAAACCCAACCGAAAAAGCTTCCAGAAGATAACCCACCCTGCTGATCTTAATATTGAAGAAGAAGCCATGCGAGATCATCTGGAACATAATATACCTTATGATATCAGAATCAGGCTGCAACAAAAAGAAGGTAGTTTCCGCTGGTTTAGAATTAGAGGTCAGGCACTTTGGGATGAAAATCATATACCTGTTAGAATGAGTGGTTCTTTGCAGGATATTGATGAACAGCAAAGATTGAAGCAACAGATGCAAACAAACATAGCAGAATTGGAAATCATCTCCAGTCTGGCTGTGAAACTTAATGAAAGCAATGATACTGATGAGATTTGCCGGCTATTAGGTGAAGAACTTTATAAACTAAATCCTGAGTGTTATCTGGTACTAAGCCTATATGACCCGCAGGAAAAAGTAATAAGAATAAAATCCGATAAAGGCTTTGATCGTTATTATGATGAGATCACCAGGATTACAGGGTTAGATTTTTCCAGCTTCAAACTGGAAGTTGATCAAGCATTAGCAAAAGAAGTACCGGAAGTGAATCGGCGTCGATTGGTAAGATTGGATAATGGTATCTATGATATTCTGGGTAGAAAACTTTCCAAAACAGTATGCAAAATATTCTTAAGATTTCTCGGTATAGAAGAAGTATATCATATTAGCTTCGGGGTAAATGAGAATGCTTCTGGAGGTCTTACCCTGCTAGTGCCATCTGGCAATATTCCTCAGCATGTTGATGTTATAGAAACCGTGATGAATTATACAAGCGCTGTGATAGGTAAGATTTATCTGAACCAGGAATTAACGAGTAAGAGTGATCAGCTTGATCTGGCTATAGCAACTGCAGAAATTGGAATGTGGAAATGGAATATTATCAATGATCATACCACGTTTAATGATCTCTGGTTAGCTATGTTAGGCTGGGAAATGGAAGACCTTGCAAGCGAGGAAAATATCTGGGAGTCACTTCTGCATCCCGATGATAAAGAAAATGCATTAAAGGATCTGTACAATTATCTTAAAAACAAAGCTGAGTATTATAAAACAGAATTCAGGCTAAAAACCAAATCCGGTGACTGGAAATGGGTACAAAGTCAAGGGAAGATCGTCAAATGGACTGATGATGGAAAACCTCAATTGATGTTGGGTAGTCACATTGATATTAATGAGCGGAAACTTAACGAAGAAAAATTAAATTCATTAAATGAAGAATTAGAAGAAAGAGTGCAGAAACGGACTGAGGAATTGGAGAAAATAATTCATGAGCTAGAGGAATTCAGCTATTCCATCTCTCATGACCTTAAAGCTCCGTTACGTGCCATAGGAGGATTTGCTGAGATATTAAGGGAAGACCATGCTGAGGCATTAAATGAAGATGCCATCAAGCTGCTGGATGTGATAGAGGCAAATATCAGGATGATGGGGCAATTGATAGAAGACCTGCTATATTATGTAAGATTAAGCAGAATCTCATTGAAAGTCAGTAAGCTGGATATGGGTTTAATTGCCTGGAATGCGTATAATCACCTTCAATCAGGAAGTAAGAAAGAAGATATTGATTTAACAATAGCAGATTTGAAATCAGCTTCTGGTGATGCTGCTCAGATCAAACTGCTCTTTACACATCTATTTGAAAATGCCATAAAATATCGTCATCCTGAACGTAAATTGGATATAGTAGTGGGATTAGCGGAGAAGGATGGAGAAAAATACTTTTATGTGAAAGATAACGGAATAGGTTTTGAAATGGATCATGCTCATCATATATTTAAAATCTTTCACAGACTGCATTCTACGGAATTATACAAAGGAACTGGAGTTGGGCTCGCAATCGTTAAAAGAATCATAGATAAACATGGTGGAAAAGTGTTTGCAGAAAGCAAACCAGACCAGGGCACTACGATCTATTTTAAATTTTGATATTAATTAAGTAAATTAGAGAGGGGATTAATTTTGGGTGATAATAATATTCATATACTGCTTTTGGAAGATAACGCTTCAGATGCTAAGCTGCTGGAGAGAAGACTTTTTAAAAGGTGGCAAGATATCGAGATAAAGAGAATATTTTCTGCTGAAGAGATGCAGAAAGCCTTATCTGATCAGGAATGGGATATTATTATCTCAGATTTTTCGATGCCACAATTCACAGGATTGGAAGCCTTGGATATTTTGCAGGGATCTAAATTGGATATTCCCTTTATCATGGTTTCAGGGAAAATGGGTGAAGATGTTGCTGTGGAGGTAATGAAAGCTGGAGCTCAGGATTATATCCTAAAGGATAAACTCGACCGACTTATCCCGACAATAGAGCGAGAACTGAGTGAGTGGCAAACCAGAGAGCTGCATAAAAAGGCAAAAGAAGAACTTCACATTTCTGAAACTGCCTGGGCAAAAACATTCTCCTCAATTGCCGATAGTATCATGCTGATTGATGCTGAAGGATTGATCAAGCAAATAAATACTGCTTCACTTGAATTTTTCAATATGCCGGAGTCAGAGATTATTGGTAGATTCTGTAATGATGTTCTGGAGCTTCCAGATGAAGATGATTGTCCTTTTAGACAAACAAAGAAAAATCTGAAACGTGTACATGCTCAGATCAGTTTTAATAATAAATGGTATGAGGTTACACTAGATCCACTTCTTGATGAATCTAATAAATTCCTGGGTGCAGTTCATATTATGAAAGACATCACTGAAATGATGCAATCTCGCATATTAAAAGAGACTTTGTATAATATTTCCACTGCTGTACGCATTTCAGAAAATCTTAAAGATCTTTATAATAATATCAAAGAATACTTGTCTGATATTATCAATACCTCAAATATTCACGTGGCTTTATATGATGAAGACAAAAAATCTCTTGCCTTTCCCTTTGAAGATAGTATTGAATCTGATCATTATGGCGCATCTCTGATATCATTAACTTCTTATGTATTAAAAAATGGAGAACCAATCATCTTGAAAGAGCAGAATATTAGAAACATGATCAGCGATAAAGTAATAGATGTATTTGACCATGTCCCGCTTGTCTGGCTGGGAGCTCCTCTTACAGGGAATAATAAAACTATTGGGGTCATATCACTTCATGGCACAGATGCTCTTCACAATTACACAGAAAAAGACCTTGATCTGATCAGCTTTGTATCAAATGAAATTGCTCATGCTATTGTACGCAAACAATTTGAAGATAATCTGCAAAAGGCATTGGAAGATTTGAGAATTCTACATCGGGATTTGGAGAAAAAAGTCGAGATTGCCGTCAAAAATCTACGTGAAAAAGATCATATTATTATGGAACAATCGCGCCAGGCATCAATTGGAAAATTGATCTCCAGTATTGCTCATCACTGGAGACAGCCACTAAACACAATTGGTGTAACAATTCAGGCAATAGGTGAAGCATATGAATTTGATGAATTAACTGAAGAGTTTTTACAGGGTAAAATTGATGTTTCCATGACTCTGCTTAAAAACCTTTCGCAATCAATTGAAGATTTTAGATTTTTATATCAACCAGGTAAAGAAATCTGCGATTTTGATCTTAAAGAGTACCTTTTGAAAGATATAAATTTAATTAAAGACAAGTTTATCAACAATAAAATTGATCTTCAGTTGAACTTGCTGATAATATAATTATAACTGGATTTCCTTCTGACTTTTCTCAGGCAATATTAAATATACTCAATAATGCCTATGAGATCCTTATAATCCGTAAGATTTCTGAGCCAAAAATCTGGGTGAAATTAGCAACTGAAAATGGACAGTCCGTAATCTCGATAAGAGATAATGGCGGAGGCATTGATGACAAGGTTAAAGACAATTTATTTGAGCTTTATTCCAGCACTAAAATGAATCTGAATAATACCGGTATCGGGCTATATATGACCAAAATTCTGATAGAAAATAATATTAAGGGAACCATAGAAGTAATAAATAATCAAGAGGGAGCAGAATTTATTTTGACATTTTAATCCTTTAATTCTACTTTCATCTGCATGAAGAAATACTAAGAATTTAATTAAAACTTAGAAGAGCTTTTCTTTCATATCAATATATGTGATTTATTAACTGATATTTCCGACTTGTCGTAACTGGAAGAAATACAATCACTTATATCCTTGATGCGAAATCCTCCGTATTCTATAGTTAACTGATAAATAAACAGATAGCTTACCATGCTATTTTCCATTGTGAGTC
>JAVCCT010000088.1 GCA_030765325.1 Candidatus Stygibacter frigidus
CTGAAGCAGCTAAACAGGCAAAAAGGGAAATTGCTTGATACCGTATCTCGTTGTAAAATTGGATATTATGAAATAGATAAATTTACTCCCAAAAGATAATTGCATATATTTCATACATCTACAGCAAATCGGAAATATCAGTTATTTATTCGTATTTAAGTGCTTTTATCGAATTCTGGATTTCTGCTTTGATTGAATGATAACAGATGGAGATCATTGCAATGAATAGAGATAGGCATATTGATATCAGGAATATATCGGGAGTAATATCAATCTTATAAGCAAAATTTATGAGCCATTTCTGCATGGCATACCAGGCAAGCGGAAGAGCAATAATATTGGCAATCTCTATCCACAAAATAATTTTGTAGTACCTAACCTGACTTTCGTACTTTATTCTTAAGTGCTTACCATTCAATGAGTTAAAAAGTAGGCACTGCGACAACTTTTTTAAGCTGTTATTTTACTACGGTTTTTCTTATTGATAATACCCATTCAGGGCATTTTTAATATCAGCTTCTATTTTAATTTCGGGGGATGCTCACTAAAATACATCATAAATATTTGACAAATTATTAGCCAATATCGTATTTTGACATTGTAATTACTTAATAAACTGTATGAGAAAAACTTTTGGGGGAGAAAATTGGAGGTAGTGTTATGCAAAACAAAAAACTTCTTATCGTCTTTGTTATTATCCTTTTTATCCCGGTAATTAGTCTGGCTTATTTCTGGAGTGAAATTGGTCCAACTGATATTGTAACCTATGACTATTATGTATTTGGTGGCGGCATAGCCTATGAAATTATCTGTGAAGAAAATGGTATCCTCGTAAATGAAGGTGGTGAATGGATAGAATATTCCTATTATGGTCTGCCGGTCTGGGATGTGGAAACAGTGATGGCAGCAACAGCCGATATTATTGTTATAATGGGAGATGGCACGGATTCTGATGGAATTTATGGCTTCAATTTTATTAATCACGAGTTTAATGTCCTGCACTGGCTCCAATATCCGCATTTTATTAACTACTGTCCCGCTGACTCTCATTATTATGCTAGTGGAGCAGGTGGGCTTTTTAAATCAGAGGGAGGTTTAAATTGGCAAAGTGTACCCTATTTTAATGGAATATACTGCTATGATATGGTTGTAGATGGCGATTATTATGTGGTAGCAACCAGTAACGATGTATATTATTCAGATGATGCTGGTGTAAGTTGGAGTGCCAGTGCCAGTTACTTACCACTATGTGATCTGGAAGTTAGTGGATCTGGTGATATTTGGGGCGTATTTCCGGGAACCTCTTATTCTTCCGGTTTATGGAGATCAAGTGATCATGGAGCGACCTGGACTGTGGAATTCTGGGATATGTATATGACCTGCGTAAGCTGGGATGGATCAGGAGTTTTATTTACGGGCTGGAATATACCTAATGGCAATCCACAAGGATTCGCAAAGTGGTATACTGATTTCTGGGAACTGGAATACATGAATGAAGGACTTGGCTGCCAGCAGATAAATAATATTACCTGGAATCCCTTGATCAATTGTCTCAATAGAATTGCCTGCACTGATGAAGGACTCTATATGATCACAGGATATGAAACTGATATTTCTCCCGATCAGATCACTCCTTCAAATATCATTGCCCACAATTTTCCTAATCCCTTTAACCCGGAAACACGTATTTCTTTTGCTCTTCCCTACTCAACTGATATCTCACTGGAAATTTATAATGCCAAAGGTGAAAAGGTAAACAGCCTTTTTCGCGGCTTCCTTGCTTCAGGAGAAAATTCTCTGCTCTGGAACGGTAGAAATGATCATGGGGATCAGCTTCCAAGTGGAATCTATCATTATAAAATAACTGCAGGTCAATTAGAAGAATATGGGAAAATGATTTTGCTTAAATAGTGAAGTTCTAATTAAATGAATAGGCTGATTATAACTGACGCCCAGAACTCTTGCCCCGAGTACGGTTCAAAAGTCCTGACTCTTTTGGGTGGCATTCCTGTAATCTGCGCCCCACTTGTGGAATACAGCCAGCGGTGCACAGATAACTTGCCTGATCAGTATAAATTATTTAGATTTCAAACCACCAGTATTTCTTGAATTTAACTGCATTTTTCATTTTAACTTTTTGACCCATCGCTTCCACAGCAGTTATAGTATCGAGTTTTTTTACCGTAAATATGTCATTTTTATACTGATAAGTGATCTTGTTATCTATTCTTTTCACCATATCAACCGGGGGAAACATGGTTTGTTCCATATATACCGGCACTCCTGTATCCAGCGCCAGCCATACTTTACCTTCCATGGGAATGGGTTTTCCGTCTTCACCGGGTCTTTCCCCTTTGAAAGTAAATTCTGCACAGTTTTGCTTAAGCACCTTATCGGTAACTCCAGTTTTGGTTACTTCAAGAGTCCAGTCTGCATTATTAAAGAAGATCGAGCTGCTATCGGGACTCATATCCTGGCTTAACATGCCCTGCACCATCTGATCGCTTTCCGGTATCAAATCTCCTGAGCGCGTCCCTCCATCATAATAACCGGCAATCTCACCATCTTCCAGCTCAAAACTGAACATCAATGAGCTGGCCATCATCTCAGAATTATCATCATCAAGGGCAGACACATTCAATTCCATTTCACCTGCCACCCATCTCCAGTTTGCTTGAGCAATTGCTTGAGCTTTTTGCCACAATTCATCTGCCTGGTCATCTGCCATTAAAAATGCTGCACTAACCAGCAACAATATAATAAAATACTTTTTCATTATGAATCTCCTTTAATCTGATCTGCATCCTCACTCTGGCTTAATTCATCATTCATCTCTACTTTGAGGCTATTATCCCAGAGGTTTTTATCTATCAGCTTATACATTCCATCGATACTTGCCTTTAAGGGCATTCGCTTAGTATAAATGGTTAAATGCTGTTTTCCTGAGCCTAACCTGAATTTCTTCTGAAAGACGGGTTTTTCCACCTGCTTCCCATTCACATAGGCATTGCCGAAGATGACAATTTCCACCAGATCATTCATATCGGCTTCGGTATCATTTCCCTGGCCATCGGCATAATACTTATTGGTCTCAAAATCCAGTTCCACGCGATATTTGTGTTTACCTTCCTGCCAGCATTCAGCCTTTTTCATTTTGTTATCATACAAAGTGATTTTCTTGAACCAGTCATCAATGATATAGCTCAAACTATCTGGAACAATGGGTTCAATATAGTCTAAGAATTCCAGAGAATTTGTGTAGGGTGGCTCCTCATAGGCAGTTGCCAGCAGATATTTCTTCAAAGCAGAATTCAATTCCTTTTCTCCGCAATAATCCCGCAGAGCATACATAGTGATAGCGCCTTTGTTATAGTGGCTATACTGCTGATTTTCCACCAGATATAGTGGCAGCTCTTCCCTGGATTCACTTCCTCTGCCCATTAAATATGAGCTAAGCTCATGCTTAAGAAACCTGCTTATCTGGGACTTGCCATATTCCTGTTCCATCACCATCAGGGAGCTATATTGTGCCAGAGCTTCACTCATCAGCACGCAGCCCTGCACATTTGCCCCAATCACCTGATGTGCCCACCACTGATGACCCAGCTCATGGGCTGTCACGTAATAGGGATAATCAATATCTTCACTATTTTCCCTCACATCTGCCACAAAACCAATACTTTCTGAATAGGGAATGGTATTGGCAAAGCTCTGGGCATAGGAAGAATAGCGGGGAAATTCCAATATTCTCACCTGCCGGTCAGGATATGCCCCAAAATTTTTACTGAAATAGTCCAGACCATTTTTTAATGCCTTGATCATCCTCTCAGTATTATTGGGATGATGATGATCATAATAGATAGTGAGTTCTACATCTTCGCCGGATTCGCCAGTCCACACATCATGCTTTTCTTCATATCTGGCAGAAACATAACAGAAGAAATTAATTACTGGATGATCCATCTTGTAATGGAAATATTTTCTGCCGTCTTCCTGCCATTCCTTTTGCAGATAGCCCGGCGTGATTGCTATCTGGTCACTACGGGTGGATATAATTGCTTCATAATTAACCCAATCAGCATCATCGCTGATATAGTTATTCATCCTTGCCTTTTCATCATCCACTTTTGCCATGCGCAGTTTTGGCTCCAGACCATATTTCTTTCTTTTCTCCTCACTACTCAGTTCATAATTATCTGAATATCCCAGGTGCGGGAAAAAGGTCATGCTATTAAAGAATGTCCCATTTTCCACAACACTGGTCGCCGCAAAATAGCCTTTGGGCTGGATAGTGCAATCATATTCTATCACCAGATCTTCACCCGGCATCAAAGGACTGGCAAGTTTATAGGTATATATCCCATAATCAGTATCAGCCACATTTGCCCGATAATCCCTGTCCATAGAAAAATAGTTATACTCAATATCAGTATTTAAGACCACTATTAGAGAATCTATAGGCTGAGAAGTTTTATTTCGAGCGGTCATCTTTGCCTGCACGTCTGCCTTATTTGATCCGGGAAATATATCTGTCTGCACATACACATCGGTATAACGAGGTTGAGCTATATCTTCATAATGCTTATATTTTTTCTCAAAATTCACCTGCTCCAGTTCCTGTGTTTTAGTTCGTTTAAAATCGCCCAACGTATTCTCATTATAATATATATAGCTTCCCATGCCTATAAATCCAGCCAGAAATATTATTAAAGCTGCCTTGTGACCTGGGCTGATTCTTTGACGGCTGATCTGCCATCTTTTGCGGAAACTGGATTCCCTGCCTCTGGGATAGAATAACAAGCCAAGCACGATAAAAAGCGCTGCCAGAAAGCCCCAGTATATTCTGAAACTTCCCCACCGGGCAAGCATATTACCATATCCATTCATGTCAGAATACATCCAGTATCCCCCTCTGCCATAACTGAACAGGGGATGCTCCAGACCAATGAATCTGAAATTCTTGATTAAAAAGTAACTGCCAATTGCCAGCGCATGACCGGCAAATTTATTATTCGCCAGAATATGCATCAGGAAAATCAATGCTGCTAATATCACCGTGTTTACCAGACTCAGACCAAGATTAGCGGCATATAAACCCGGATTTATCTGGTCAAAGCCCTTGATCAATTGATAGATAATGCCTGAGGCACTGGCGATTAATATCAGGCAAAACTGCACCAGGATCAGAGCTGTGAATTTAGAAAATAAAAATACCCAGTTCGGAACCGGCTGGCTATCCAGCATTCCATCCAGTTTATGCTCGCGTGCTTTCCACAAGCTCTCGCCTGTATAGATCAGGAGAATGATCAGTGAAACCATGGCAAAATTTGCATTGATCACTGCAATCACATTATAGGTAATCGGCAGCACCTGAGTTTCATAAATTCTATTACTCTGCAATAATGAGAACACCAGCAATATCAATCCGGCAAAAGTGATCGTAATGAAATTTGCACTGCTGATTATTTCATTAAATTCCAGGCGTATAAAGCTGAGGCAGCGCTTAAGATTCTGCTGCCAGGAATAATCTTTGTGCACAACAGGCACATCAGTTTCCACATATTTGGTCTCAACCACTTTTTCCTTTTTGGCGTTACCCGGAACCATGGTTTGACTGAATTTGAATTTAAGATACGTGACGAACATCAATATCCCACCCACAATCAGCCAGATAACTCGGTTTAAGAGCAATATACCCGTGAAGGGTGGCAATTTTGTATTCCGCTCCACTATAGAGAAATTCTCTGATACAATTTCAACCGCATTCATCCCCATCGGGTCAATAAGAGCTGCTAATTCCTTCATCTCTAATCTGCTGAAAAGGGTTGAACCGATGAAATAACCTACAAAAAGGACGATTCCTGCAATATATACGGGCAGCATCCTCCGGGTGGCAAATGCCAGTGAAAAGAATATTGCTCCGGTAAATAGCACATTGGGCAGCACATTCACCAGATAGGGATACAGGTAATATAGCACATTCACCGGACCAAATGCTGATTTATCAAGCCAGGGACAAAACTGCCCTATCAGCATACCCAATCCAGTACCAAAAAGGATAAAGGTCAACACAAGACTATTGGCAAAATATCTGCCCATCAGATATGATGCCTTGCTCACAGGCTTGGTGTAAAACAGCGGATAGGTGTTATATTCAAAATCGCGGTAAATACTGAAACCCATCACTGACGCCACAATAAATATGCCAAATAAACCAAATATAGTTATTATCATTTGATTTATATAGGGCGAATTCAAAACCACTTTCTCGCTGCTGATCATGATCCTGGCACCAGTAAATGCTCCTGCCAGCGCATTGACTATCAATATCCCTAAAAGCAGAAATATTACAAAATATATCCAGGTACTCGGTTTACTCAGCCGGTATTTTATCTCAAAACTAAACACGCTCCAGAACATCATACCCCCTCTATCATCTCATCCGCAGGTATTGTGGTGAAATATACATCCTCCAGATTGGCATCTTTGGAGATAAACCCTTCTCCCGGGTTTTCATCTGAATACACATTGATCTGCTGCCTGCCTGCATGTAATTTTGTTGAGATCACTTTGTATTTTTCTATATAAGCTCCAGATTCAGATTTATCTATCAATTTCTTCCAGATCTTGCCATTGATGGCTGCTATTGCCTCCAGAGGATTACCACGCATCAATACTTCTCCCTTGTGAATGATCGCCATATCCTGGCATAATTCGCTCACATCTTCCACGATATGGGTAGATAAGATCACAATCTTATTTTCTCCTATTTCAGAGAGCAGATTATGAAAATGATTACGCTCCTTGGGATCAAGTCCTGCCGTGGGTTCATCTACTATGATCAGATCAGGATCTCCCAATAGTGCCTGGGCAATACCAAAACGCTGCCGCATGCCACCTGAATAGCCACCTAATCTCTTTTTGCGATGCTCATAAAGATGCACCTTCTGCAAAAGTCCGCTGATAACTGCTTTGCGCTCTTTCCCTCCGGATATTCCCTTCAATGAGGCAAAATGATCCAGCATATCCCAGGCACTTACCTTGGGATAAAAACCAAATTCCTGCGGTAAATAGCCTAAGCGTTTGCGGATTTCCTGCTTCTGTTTTATTACATCGGTATCGCCTAATATAATTGTTCCGCTATCAGGCTCCTGCAAAGTCGCAATTGTACGCATTAAAGTAGATTTCCCTGCTCCATTAGGTCCCAAAAGTCCAAACATACCGGGCTTGATCTCCAAAGTTACATTATCAAGCGCTTTCACATCATTATTATAAGTCTTGCTCAATCCCTCAATCTTAAGTGATCCACACATATTACCCCCCAATATCTTATTTTTTTAAATTAAATTTATCTTTGCAATGACCAGTGTCTTATTTCACTAATACACCAAAGCGGTCAAGCATTTTATTTTTTCTTCTTATTTTTATTCTTGTTATTGATATCTTATGCTGATACGAATACATATATTAGCCCATTTTATGTCCAGCTTTTTCGAGACTCAGAACTGGCATCCCCCCCGGAATTTATAACTTGTCTTTGATAGTTCTGTGGTGCATTAGTCGTCACCATCCGGTGTAACTTTGAAACAATGGTTGTATTTCCCACATTGCGAAACGATATCTGCCCGTCACCATCCGGGAGGCTTACCAGCCATCCAGGAAGTAACTTTGAAACCTTCAGGATGGTCGGAGACCTCCTGAATGGTTGACCATTTTCAACATATTTTATCCCCATTAGCTCCAGTTATTTAGACCTGATAGCATTGATAAATACAGGGGATGCCAGTTTAGAGACTCAGAATATTTGTCATATTTAGCTTAAGTTAAAATCACAACCTTTGGCAGCCTAAGAGACTGTTCAACCTAAGTAATTGATATCATTGCAGATTTGCGTATTTTTCTGTCAAAAAGTGCACATATTCATCATATTTGTCAATTTCAGGGAATTGACATTTTTCCCGTAGGGAATATTTA
>JAVCCT010000041.1 GCA_030765325.1 Candidatus Stygibacter frigidus
CAATATCATTCACATCATTTAATCTTGTTAAGCTTACTCTATTAAATATCTCTGAATGCATATAAAATTCCGAATTTGTCAATTCAACTATATCCTCCTTTTCAATTATCTCCGGCTGAGTTGCGGTAATCAATAAGAAATATACCCCAAATTTCTTACCCAATACTTGAAATGCTTCCCTAAGTAACCTATAATAATCTGGATCAATATTCTGCACTTCATCAAGTATAATAATGGAATTAACGATATTGTGAAATTTCTTCAGTGATCTGTTGCGGTAGCCGATTAGAGCATAAAACAACTGAACAAAGGTTGTTACAACATAAATTGATTTCCAGGATTCCACAAAAAGCACATCATCATGATAATCCTTCAAAGTCTTTTTCTTCTCGTCCAATCTTTTACTAATTACTTTTGGATTCTGATAATGGTGTTTCAACAAGTATCGATTAGGTCTTCTCTGGTATTTATCCTTTTTACTAAATCTAAGTATTTTATCAAATTCTTTGTAATTTTGATCAATGATTGACGTATAGGGCAGACAATAAATTATTCTGGCATTTCGCTCTGGTAACAATTGACGCAATTTATTAGCAAATACCAGACATCCAAATGTCTTACCTATCCCTGTAGGAGATGTAATACTATAAAAATGATTCTCTGGTCTGATTGATTCATTGTTGTAAATCTCTTCCAAAAATCTATTCCTTAACCGATTAAGAGGGATTTCAGGATTAAATTTCTTAAAGTCTTTATCACGGCAATCATTAATGTAGGAAAATATGTCATCTACTTTCTCATCCAGATTCCCGTTGAAATAACTATTATCCAATCTCGCTGCATCACTTTTATCATTATCAATTAATAAGGAAAATGTATAATTCGTCAGAAAAAACAACTCAATTTCGTTACCATCTGTTAATTCCCCATAATCATCTATAAATCCTCTGCTATTTCACTAAATTCTTTTACAATAATCCCTCTTATATATCCAGTATCTAATCCATGCCTGCTATATAGATCGGATAATCCCTCTAATCCATACTGCTTGATATTATCAAACTGCTCTGTTAATAATCTATAATTTATATAATCATTGCTAATATCAAAGGAACTCAAATTGCCATGATGACGTAATACTACTTGAAAAGCAATATATGCCAGCAACTCATCTTCTAACTCCTGCAAAACTATATTATATGTTACTATTGCTGATATCAAACTGTGATGTGTATAATTGGAACCTTTCCTTTCCCCGCGTAGATATTCCTGAAACCAGGTAGTTGCTTTGCCAAAATCATGTGTAATGCCAATTATCTCTACCAGTCTTATTAATATTGGCTTTGCATAGCTTAATTCCAGACTGTGCCGACTCACCTCCTCAACCATTAAATTGCTTACATTTTCCAAATGCTCTTCTAAGCGTTTTTCTATATAGCCTTCTTCTTCTGGATGAGATAGAAGTTTCCTCTCGATTTTAACCCCCATTTCTACATTTTTTATCTAATAAAAAGATACGATGCTGTCCCCTATTTTATAACAGTTCTTAAATTCTCCCCTTAATCGTTGTCCAGTCTTCTCAAATATCACATCTTTCACGGTTATTGGCTCTCGTCCTACTAAACCACGCGTCTCTATTTTCCTGAAATCAATTGGTATTTGATCAGTTAATAATTGAATATTACTTGTCAAATCCATCTCAGAGATATTCTCTTTCAGGCACATTGTATCTACTCTATCAGATATTTCCAGATATTCAATTTCTTTCTGTCCATATAATCGCACATCACTGATTTCTGCCTTGAATTGCCTTTGACCTAAATAAATTCCATATCCACAATTGCCATCTAATAATGCTTTTTCAAGTTCGCACATGACATCGCTTTCGGATTTACTGCCTATATAGATATTGTATTCTATCATACCTCCAGGAGGTCCCATTAATAACTCAATCTTGCACTGCGAATGCTGAAACTTACCCTTTCCCGTGGTTATTAATTTATAGTATTTACTATGAAGGTTATTTAAAGAATGAGTCTGCTTGCGAATCACTAATCCTTGTGGTATCTGAACAGAAATGCTTAGATTCTCTTCTGACATCTTATCATAATATTCGTCTCTGGGTATTTTGAGAATGGAGGCTAACATGCCAATGATAGCTGTACGCGGAGGAATCAGGTAGGATAAAGATGAAGAATTAGTGTAAAATTTACTGTAATGCCCAAATTTTCCTGAAAGCTTGAAAGAGATTATCCTTTCAATTCTATTATCCATTACTTCTCCCTATATTGCTAATTCTGTAATTTTTCCTGCAAACTCTTTCTGGAATACGTCCCAGTCTTTTATTTGAAATGTATCATCCTTCCATACGATTATTTTTCTTATTTCGTGTTCTTTCAAATACTCCGTCAAAGCTCCAATAGCTAATTGATAATCCTCAGTACTTCTTACATTGAACTTATTCTCTAACTTATATTCCAGACTTAGATATTCACGCAAGTCTTTAAGTACTTTCTCTTTATCACTCAACTCCACCCTCAGATACAATCTAGGAGTCTGACCTATCTTTGATCTTGTCCGAGCTAAAGGTATGGCTTTCACTATTGCATCATCAAATCCTGCAATATCAGCTTGAGTCAAATTTGTACCGTCTGATGTATAAGCATTTATACTGCCATTAAAAGCTATTAACGAATACTTCACCCGGAAATCTTTGCCAACTCCTTCACCTGAACTGAAACTTGATGTTATCGTAGAAGTTTCACTTATTTCTACGGGATTTAATGAATAACCCCAATTAAACTGAACCGGTCCTGCTAAATGCGTGTTTGCTCCACTGGATGCAAATACTGCCCCAAATAGCCTGACATCTATTAAATCTGTATATTCCATGTTCTTTGCCTTGAGTTGCTTCCCACGTTCTTCCGCTTTCGCAGCTTTATCCGTTACGAATATTTCCTGACCTTTCACTGTCTCATAATAATCACGTATATACCTCTTTAACCTGACATCACTTACCAGATTTGTATCAGTATCATAATCCATCCGTGGTTTGTTCTCATTATCCATGTCGCCATTTGGGTTTGTCATCTTTGCATCGTAGATAAATAATATCTCACTATTTCTTTCAACTTTCATCTTCTTCCTCCATTGTATTGATTTTATCCTTCTCTCTTTTCTCTTTGCCATATTTTATTCCCAGGTAATCTTGATATGATAATCCTGTTAATATATAAAAAACTACTTCGTCATTCTTTAATCCAGAATTCTCTATATTTTGCAATCTGTCTGTGATGTTACCCCAGATTTCTTGCCTGAGATATTTTAAGTCCTTTTTATATATCTCCGCAAACTCTCTTACCTGATTAAAAAAATTCGGTACACGCCTTACACTCATTCCAGTTAAATTCATCTTTCTCAGTATATTCGAGCTCTTATCCCTTTGGGCGTATTTGATTCTGGATATAATTGTACCTAATAAAAACAAACCTTGACGATAGTAATTATCTCCATAAATCTCTGCATGTGCATTAAAAAAATCAGTATATTCTGCCTGATTTATCTCGGTGATTGCCTTACCCGGTTCCATAACTTCTCCTTTTCGTAATTGATTGATCTCATTAAACACCGATAATCCCAAAACCATCTTGAATGGTGATAAATTATCTATTTTGTCACGATGCATCCTTTTTTTGTAAATAGCTACGAAATTACTGATCATTTCATTATAACTCGATTTCCTGTCACCTAAAAATCTATCCAGAAACTCTACTAATTTTCTACCCAATACTTTATAATCAGGATTCTTTACTTCTGAATACCAGGACGGGAAAAGATAATTCCTCAAGTCTTCCAAAGTTAAACTGTTATTCCCTGTTTTATGTTCCAGCAAATCTAAATCATATTTCTCTGATATAATATCAAACTTCGCTAATTTATCTAATAAATATAATAGCTCTACATTAGATATTAACCTTAAAATATCAAATTGCTGAGAACCTAAAGGATGATAATAAAACATGATATCAAAAGTTAATTTCTTCTTATTTGATGCTTTTAATATTTCCTTTAACTTGGTAATATCATCCTTATATTTTCGCTTTGTAGTTTTCAATATCCTGATTATACTCTTATATAAAGATATATCAATATCATCACCTACATCTTTAGGTATCAAATATACAGTCATATCAAATAAATAATCCCGCAAGTCACTCTCTACTGTTTTCATCCCAGTAAGTACTTCTATAAGGCAATCTTCGCAGATGGAAAACGACTTATAAGCATTAGAACCGGTCACATTTTCAAAGTTTAAGGGATTTGTTGTGCCATAAAACTTCATTAATAAAGGGATGTCCTGGATTATTTCTTTTTCGCTTTGGCAAATATGACAATACTTTTGACCCTTACCCCTCTCAATAGAATACCTCTTCACTAAATCATAATAACAGAGATTTATATAATCTGCTGCGTATTTGCCATTTTCATATTCCAGGATAGTTTCTCCATTAAAAGTAACAATATATATTGAAGAAAATTTATCTAAGCTCTTTGATTCCCGATTGTAAAATATCTTGTTTAGTAACCTGTAATATATGTCCTCTATTTTGGGTTTATTCCCCGGTTTACACTTCGCCTCTTCTGATTCATAAATCTGTATGAATAGTTTCCTCTGTGATACCTCTAATTTACTCTCATCTAAAAATATTCCCTCTTCATTTTGATAATATTCATCAAATATCCTGGTTAATAATACTAAATATTCATTAGTAATATTATTCTCAAACCACTTCGATGATTTCTTCTTACTCTTTTTATCAGTTATATATTCAATTGACCCTTTAAATGTCGCACTTATAAAAGTCCCTAAATTATTCGTCATTAGAAACTTTTTACTATCACCTGGATTAGCTAAACCAAAAGCAAATATAAGCTCCCGGTGATCCCGAGATAGTTCCATTTCAGATAATCTAAATTCGAAAATCCTTTTCTCAAGATCAAAATTTAAGCAGATAGCTCTGCCATCGAGTAACGGTTTTTCACTTTTCTTATCAGTTTTTGCTCTCGGCACGATAGAAAGATTATCTAAAAGTATTTTTCGTTTATCGGCTTCTTCAATTGCATCATAATAACCTGTTTTTGATAATACACTATGTCCCAATAATCTAAAACTATTTATCATCCTTCCTCCTTAAACTCTCTCCACCACGCCAAATCCTCTCGCACTTTGCTTGCCAATTCCCAAATACTGCGGTATCCTAAAATTAGTAGTGAATTCTCCCGTAAAACATACCATTTTACGGTTTTTGAAATTTACTAATTTCTCTTTGAAATATCCTTCTACTTTCACATTCTCTACGTCCTCTATCCAATAACCAAAACCTTTGCATAATGACTTTAAATTCTCCCGCAATAGAAATTTTAAAAACTGTTGCTGCTCTATTTTGTTCTTCTCGCGATATAAGATATAATTATCTTGATTAAGAGCCATCCAGGGTGAGGCAAACCGGTAATTGAGATATTCCTCACATCCACCCAGTTCCTGCTCCTTCAGCATTATCTCTTTTTCCGGTAATTGATATATTCGCTCATTAATGACCAGTTCATCAAGTTCAAAGAACAGGCTTTTTATCAATTGAATTCCCTCTTTAACTCCGATTAAGGCAGGGTGTCCCTTAATTACGCGATATTGGATTACAGGATATTTATATGAAAAACTGCCATCAGGAAGATGATTATGAAATTCAATATTTTCTGAAAAATGACTTGAGAAAAACCCTCGTAACTTAGGCAAATCTGTGACATTAAACCCTACAGTTGTAAACTCCAGTGTTATCATGTCTATTAACATTTTGCACCTCACTACATCTTGTTTGTATAAAACCTTAATAGGTTATGTATTTATTTTCTGTCAAGTTAAATATTCTATTACTATCTGTTGCAAACCGAGACTGTTCAATTTTTATGATTGATTTATCCTTAAAAGCGATTTACTAAGGCGAAACCTAATAGCCATAGAAAAAACCCATTGGACAAATGAACGCAGATGTTTCCACCCCTTCACGCTTTCGGTTTTGCGGAAGCGGGAAGGGGTCTGGAGTTTGGATATTTTACTAAATTCTATATTTTTTCGGCTCTCATAATGTTGTTAAGCTAAACCTTAATATACGCTTAATATCTGTAATATAATATATCCATCTCATTAACCACCAACTGAAGTTGATGGTTAATAAGATTAAGAAAATTAGACACTTGAATGGGATTTAACTCATATAATGTAGATTAATCGTCCTTGATTAAGTCTTTGTAAGTCAGTCAATCAGGGATGATTGACCTACATGAATTATTATATGATGGATATTGTCGTAATGATATGAATTATATAAAGAAGTCACTGAAGTGATTATACTATCGTATGTACATAAATACCACCAACTGAAGTTGGTGGTTAATGAGATTAAGAAAATTAGACACTTGAATGGGATTTAACTCATATAATGTAGATTAATCGTCCTTGATTAAGTCTTTGTAAGTCAGTC
>JAVCCT010000355.1 GCA_030765325.1 Candidatus Stygibacter frigidus
CTGCCGGTGTTCGGGACGGGAGGGTGAATATAAATTATAAAACCCCAGGTAGTCGCTCCGCTCCAACCTGGGGCTACAAATAAATATCACCTACGGTGAAAATCTTCAAAATATATTGAACAGTCTCCAAAAAATAGAGGCATCCCCCTGTAAGATTAACTTGACAAAAAATGAATTATTTTGATTGCTGGGTTTAGGAGAATTGGATGAAAGTAATATTATCCTAACCTGAAAGATTCTGTTTGTGGGCAAAAGTTATTGGTGTTTTTATTCATTCTATTTACAGTGAAGATTTAACAGGGGATAATCCTTTGATCAGAATTAAATTGATATTGATAAGATATAAAAAATTGGTAAAAAATAATTGGAGGGACAAGAAAATGAAAAAGAGGGAAATATTTTACTTCATCATTTTGACACTATTCTTAGTTGGTTCACATTCGGCGTTTGCTGATTACCGTTCAGCTACAGTAGATGGCTATTGCTATCTGGAAGGAGCAATAAGCCATGCAGGGACAAAAGTGCTTTTTACTGCTGTTACTCCTTCTGCTATTACGGATAGTACTTATACTAATGCAGACGGCTCATTCCTGATGGGTCTTAGTGAAGGAATTTACACTGTCCAATATTCACATGAAGGCTGGATGCCTAATACTATTTCCGGTGAGACTGATTTTTTTATTGATACTACCTTGGAATCATTAACCTTGGAAGCTGGTGGGATTGAAGTTAGCGGAGAGCAAAGCGGAGTCTGGGGGGCAGGTTTAACTTATAACGTTATTGGCGATGTATCTGTTACGGGTACTCTGATAATTGAGCCAGGTGTTACTATTAGATTTATTGAGTATTATTCATTTACAATTTATGGAACCTTAGTTGCTGCTGGCACGGAAGCAGACAACATTCGCTTTACTTCCGGGCAATCAGTCGGGAATCCCAATGACTGGAATAATATAAAATTTGATGGGAATTCAGCTTCCAATAGCATAATATCCTATTCAATTATCGAATATGCAAATCAGGGTATTTACTGCTATTCCTTTTCTTCCCCAACCATCAGCAATAACACGATCAGTAATAATGGCACTGGAATCTACTGCTATTCCTCTTCTTCCCCAACCATCAGCAATAACACGATTACATTTAATCGATCTGAAGAGGATGAAAGTAGTGGAATCTACTGCGAACATTCTTCCCCAACCATCAGCAATAACACAATTAGTAATAATACTTATTCTGGAATCAACTGCCGTTATTCTTCCCCAACCATCAGCAATAACACAATCAGCTATAATAATTTTAGAGGTATCAAATGCTATTATTCTTCCCCGACAATCAGCAAAAACACGATCAGTAATAATAGCACTGGAATCTACTTCTATTCTTCTTCTTCCCCCACGATACTGAATAATATTCTTTATGATAATTACTCTGATATTTTTGCAAATTCAACACCCGCAGCATTGGAACACAATTCATTTTGGTTAAACTATTATGCCTGTGAAGGCAGTAATATTCCGGCAGCATTTGGGGAAATTGTTACTGTAAATGCCAATGGCGATTCCTGTGATACATATTATAATCTGTTTATGGACCCGCTATTTGTGACAGTACCCCAAATTGGTAATTATAGCTGGACAGTTGAGGATAGCTTAATTACCTTTTATATTGCAACTCAAGGAAGTTATCTAACTCCCTATTATTTTTATGTTAGAAATGGTAATGGGGATGGTTACTGGGGTCATATGAACTGGACGGGAGAGTACTGGACTGCCCAGATAGATTTATATTATTTTGGAGAAAATCCGATTAATTATTTTAGTTTATCCGATTACGGGGGGATGAGTTCTTTTGCCGCCCAATATGTTGATTTTATAACAGAACCCAATGGACCACCATTTGATCCAGGAAATTTAAACGAATTAGATTGGCATATTTTAGAAGGTTCGCCCTGTATTGATGCTGGAGATACTGATCCGGTTTATTATGACCCGGATGGCACAGTTGCTGATATGGGTGCGGTATATTTTGACCAGGGGTCTGAAGCTCCTGTTGTTAATGATATCACAGGTGAACCGGTACAAGGTTCAGCTCCACTTGTAGTACAATTTACCCATGATATAACGGGACCGGTTACTGAATACGAGTGGTTTTTTGGAGAAGGGGGAACATCATCTCTACCAAATCCTGTTTATGTATTTACAATTCCTGGAATTTACAGCGTAACCTTAACTGTTACAGGACCCGGAGGAACTGACACAATGACCCTGACGGATTATATCACGGTAATAGAGTTACAGATTCCACCCGATGCTAATTTTTCAGCCACACCATTGCAGGGTGTAATGCCTTTAGAGGTTAATTTTACCAATATGTCGTCTGGTGAGGTGGATAGTTTATTCTGGGAATTTGGTGATGGCGGATTTAGTACTGAGATAAATCCTGCTCATGAATATCAAAATTCAGGGATATATACAGTATCTCTGACAGTTTATGGACCTTATGGAAGCGATACAGAAATAAAAGTGGATTACGTTGAAGTAATAGAACCGGAAGAAGTAATTGCTGCTTTTGATGTTTCCGGTAATCATGGCTGTTCACCTTATACGGTAACTTTTATAAATCAGTCTGTAGGCACAATAGATTCTTTGCTATGGGATTTTGGAGATGGAGAGTTCAGCGTAGAGGAAAATCCTGTTCATATTTATGAAGTTGCAGGAGTTTTTGAAGCTATTTTAACGGTATATGGTCAGTTAAATACCGCTATAGATACAGAAATGATCACGGTGGAATTAGCAGAGCCGGTTATTCTGGCAATAACGGATATACCAGAAGATCAAGGGGGCTTAGTTAATGTTAATTTCAGCAGAAGTTTTTGGGATACAGACACATTGCGAACAACAGAAGGTTACAACATAGAAATTGAGACTGATAACGGGTGGACAGGTGTTAGCTCGATATATGGTTATGGAGCGGAATCATATAATGTTATTGTGCATACACCTAATGATTCCACCGCTGCTAATAATGGTTTGATCAATTTCAGGGTAATAGCTGCGATGGAAGAAGGCAATTGGGTTAGCGAAAGTATGCAAGGTTACTCGGTAGATAATATAGCTCCTGCAATACCTGCTGAGCTTAGATTAGAAGCTGGCTTTCTTGTATGGAGTGCACCAATTGATGATGATTTTGCCTATTTCAGTGTATTTAGAGATGAAGTTTTATTGAATAACTGCCTTGAACCGGAGATCAGTTTAGTAGGAATAATGGGAGAATTATCCGTAGCAGCTTACGATAGCCATGGTAATGCCAGCCAGATGTCAGAAAATATTACAGGTGGCTATCCTTATGGTGATCCTGATAATAACCTCGCAGTAGAAGCAATGGATGCTTCTCTTGTATTGCAGTATTTTTGTTTATTAGTGCCTGAGGGAACAACATTGCCTTGGGAAAACTGGCGGATTGAAGTTGCTGATGTTGATGGAAGTGGAGTGGTTGAGGCTTATGATGCTGCATTGATATTGCAGTTTAGTGTGGGGTTTATTGATGAATTTCCAGTGGAAAACTTGATGAGAAGAGTGAGGGAGTGAGGGAACGAGGGAACGAAAACGCGACTGCTGGACTTCTAGACTTCAGGACTTCTGGAAAACTTGACTGCTGGACTTCAGGACTTCTGGATGGAAAGAGAAAAAAACCTGCAATGATATCAATTACTTAGGTTGAACAGTCTCGGGATTTTACATTTTACTGATCAATGTAAGATAAGACTTTTAACCACTGAACACACAGAACACACAGAAAAGTGTAAGCTAATGGGGGAGGGTTGCGGATGGGAGAGGAATCTGGGAGTTTGCTTGAAGAGCAATTATAGGTCTTATAAGCCCTATATGTCCTATAAAAATCAGCACAAATCCTTTATAATAATCAGCCCTGTCACTAAAAACTCCTGTCTGGAGTGATGTTCAGAAGTCTAAGCTTAACTTGGAATTGAAACTATTTAAATTGTTAACAGAAAAAAATACCTTGAAGAAAATGGGGGGGTATAGAATATAGGACAAAATTTGATAAAAACAATAAGGAGCGAAGTTTATGAAAAAACTGATGCTATTGGGAGATGAAGCCTTAGCTCAGGGTGCTGTTGATGCCGGCTGCTCAGGAGTGTTTGCATATCCGGGTACACCATCAACTGAGATCATGGAATATGTTCAGAAATGCCCTGAAGCAATTGAGCGTGATATTCACAGGACATGGTCATCGAATGAGAAGACAGCAGTGGAAGAAGCAGTAGGGATGTCATACACAGGGAAGCGGACAATGAGCTGCATGAAGCATGTAGGTTTGAATGTGGCTGCCGACCCGTTTATGAATTCAGCATTTGTAGGTGCAAATGGTGGTCATATTGTCACGGTTGCGGATGATCCAAGCATGCACTCGTCACAGAATGAGCAGGACAGCAGATTTTATGCCAAGTTTGCCATGATCCCTTGTATGGAGCCTTCAAATCAGCAGGAATGTTATGATATGACATTTCATGCTTATGAGATCTCAGAGAAATACAAGCTGCCTGTAATGATGCGTCTGGAAACCAGATTATCTCATTCACGCAGTGGGGTGGAAAGACGCGCAATGCTGGCAGAAAACGAATTGAAATTACCTGAAGACAGGAATCAGTTTATGCTGCTTCCGGCATTTGCCCGAAGAAAGTATAAGCATTTGATCGCAATCCAGCCGGATTTAACGGAAGAAAGTGAAAAATCTCCTTATAACTGGGTGGAAGAAGGAAAGGATAGCAGTCTGGGAATTATCGCCTGTGGACTTGCATATAATTATGTGAAAGAAGTTACTATACGCTATAATTGCGAATATCCGATTCTAAAGATAAGCCAATATCCCATTCCAGTGAAAATGATCGAGAAATTCATGGATAGCTGTGATAAGATACTGGTTGTCGAAGAAGGTCAGCCGCTGGTAGAAGAAATGTTGAAGGGCGCTATACCAAAGGACAGTAAAATTACTGGTCGTCTGGATGGAACCTTTACCAGAGATGGTGAGATGGATCCCAATAAAGTGGCTGCAGCTCTTGGTAAAGAAACTTTATCTGGCGAAAGCATGCCCGTGACAGTAACCGGCAGACCGCCGGCATTATGTGTGGGTTGCCCTCATATAGACAGTTATAAAGCTTTAAATGAAGCCTTGAAATCTTATGTAGAAGATGGTCAGCGTCATGTATTCAGTGATATAGGCTGCTATACTTTAGGTTTTTTACCGCCTTATAACGCTATTAATACCTGTCTTGATATGGGCGCTTCTATCACCATGGCAAAGGGTGCTGCTAATGCTGGATTATTCCCTGCTGTTGCTGTTATTGGCGATAGCACATTCTGTCATTCAGGAATGACAGGACTGCTCGATTGCATCTATGACAAGACGAATCTGGTAATCATCATTCTTGATAATTCTACTACTGGCATGACTGGTGGTCAGGATTACACCGGATTTGGCAAGCTGGAAAATATTTGCATCGGTTTGGGTGTGGAAAAGGAACATATTCGTGTAGTAACACCACTTTCTCGCCAGTTTGAAGATAATGTGAAAGTGCTAAAAGAAGAGATAGAATATGAAGGTGTGTCTGTGATCATACCACGTAGAGAATGCGTACAAACAATGACCCGCAGAATGAGAGCTCAGAAAAAGCAGGAGGCAAAATAATGAAACAGGATA
>JAVCCT010000199.1 GCA_030765325.1 Candidatus Stygibacter frigidus
TCCTGAAAAGCGTTATTACCTGATACGCTTGTGTTTTTATTGTGCTCTTGCTGATAATGATTTTGATAAAACTGAAATGGCTGCAATTCAAAATTTAGCTGTAAAAATGAAAGTTCCGCGTGATGAATTAAACCGAATTGAAAAAGAAGTTAAACAAGAAAGATTGGATAAATAACATGAGATAAAATAGTCAGCAACAATCGCTTCGCTTTTCGAGTTACAATCCCGTGAATCGAGTTTCGAGTTTCGAGTCCCGACTAACGAATAACGATTCACGTTTTACAATTCACGACTCACCACTCACGCTGAACGTAGTGAAGTAACTCCTTGACATGATACCAGCATGTTGACATATTGTCCACATACTGGAGGCAATATGACTTTGTTATTAAATTCTATTGAACATCAGCCTTTTGATTATCAATTTATCAAGGGCAGGTTGAAAGACTATCGATATCCGCGTAATAAGATCAGTAAAATGTTGAAATCAGGAGAGATCATCGCGCTTAAAAGTGGATTATATATATTATCACATGCCTTTCAGAAGCCTTTGATAGTGGAAACAGCAGCAAACCTGCTTTATGGTCCCTCTTATGTATCTTTGGATTACGCTTTAGCGTATTACAACTTGATACCTGAAATTGCCTACAATATCAGTTCCGTCACTACAGGACGTCGTAAAATCTATCACACTCCTGCTGGAACTTTTATTTATCATCATTTGAAATTTGACTATTATAATCAAGGTTATAAATTATATCATTCAGATGGTGTCAATTATCTGATAGCTACTCCGGAAAAAGCTCTTTGTGATAAGCTCTATTTATCACCCCGATTGCAAGATACGGATTCTCTGGAAGAATTTCTGGATAAGGATCTACGCTTTGATTTTTCAGCTTTAAAGACTTTTGATACTAAATTGATCAAAGATCTAAGTTGCACTGCTCGCAGTTATAATCTTGAACTATTAACAAGACTGGTGGTATAAACGTGAAAAATTCCCCTTTAAATTCTCTGATTTCTACCCAGAAAGCAAACTCACCTGCTTTATATCGTCAAAGTTTACGAGACCTGATGCAAAAGATATGTCTGCTTGGTTTATGGAGAGGAAAGTTCTTTGAGCATGCTGCCTTTTATGGAGGAACAGCTCTTCGCATAATGTATGGTCTTGATCGTTTTTCCGAAGACCTTGATTTTTCCTTGCTAAAACCTGATTCTCATTTTCAATTAAAAAGCTACCTTGATTTTGTCAAAAATGAGCTCAGAGCCTGGAATATATCTGCCGAGGTTAATTTATCTGAAAAATCTAATAGTAAAATCGAATCTGCCTTTATAAAAGCCAACACATTAAAAACAATGCTTAACATGAAGATACCTCCAGAAGTTATAAATCGATTGCACAAAGATGAGATCAGTAAAGTAAAATTTGAAATAGACCCATATCCTCCCCACCGTTTTGATACTGAGTTTAAATTTATCCTCGAACCGATTCCTTTTAGTGTTTGCACAATGAGTCCTTCCGATCTTTTTGCTGGTAAAATGCACGCAGTTCTCGCCAGAAACTGGAAAAACAGAATAAAAGGACGTGACTGGTTTGATTTCATCTGGTTTGTTAGTAATAAAATCCCCCTTAACCTGCAACATCTCGAAGCTCGGTTAAAACAAAGTGGTCATCTCGAAAACAATGTAATCCTGGATATAGAACTATTCCATCATTTACTGATAAAGAGGATTAATGACCTTGATTTTGAAAATGCAAAACTCGATGTCTTACCCTTTATTCCAAACCCCGTCAGTTTAACAAACTGGTCACGGGAGCTGTTTGAGCATCTTGCTGGTCAAATACAATTGAAATGAATGAAATAACTCGAAAATAGCAAGTGAACATGGTAAACGCAGTGAACACTGTTAACAAGGTTCACTGCGTTTACTAAAAAATTTTCTTCAATATCTATTTGATTAAAATCATTTTACAGGTTTTATCAAAACTATCTGTGCTTAATCTGTAGAAATAGATGCCTGAGCCATATCCCTTTGCCTGCCATCTATAGGTATGTTCTCCGCTGCCAAAACTTTCTTTTACCAGCCTTTGACCTTTGACGTTGAAGATGCTTAATTCTCCTGTTTCTCCCTGGGCTATCTGGAAGGAAATGGTGGTTTCGGGATTGAAGGGGTTGGGATAATTTCCGTTCAGACTACTTGCTACTGGAGCGGAATTTAAATATACTGTTCTGGTGATTTTTTCCGTATTCAATACCAGAGAAAGACATAATTCAGACACATTCTGCTTATAAGGAATGCTTAAAAAGTCACCCTTTATCTCGCTTGCTGATGCCAGTGCCAGGGTATAATCTTGCTGATTATAAGCCATCATTACATCTTCACCTAAAATATCAGGATTTCCAAGAATATTTACCTCACTATTAATCTGTAGAGTTAAAGCATAAAGATTTTCCTCAGAGCTAAAGACAAGTCGGTCACTTTCCACTTTGATATTTACATTTGCCAGTGGAGCATCACATCTGAGCGGTAA
>JAVCCT010000074.1 GCA_030765325.1 Candidatus Stygibacter frigidus
AGAAGACGATTATAGGCTGTATCTCTAAATAATATCTGAGCAAATATAAAATGCAGTTCCTTCAATCTTATCCAGATGCAATTTTTTACTACCTCATCGGTTTCATGATCAAGTTCAAGATTTATCATAGCAGATAATACGGGGATATCGAATTCCACACCCAGAACACTGGCAAAATAAACCAGTTTCCTGATCTGTTCGGTGAGATTATCGATTCTGGCACCAATAATATCCGTTATTCCAAAAGCCGTGACCATTTTCACATTCTTAGTTAAATTGCCCTTTTCATCAAGATAATTCTGCTCCATCAGATATAAAGTGATCTGTTCCAGAAATAGAGGATTACCCTGACTCTTCTTAAGGATCAGAGTTTCTGTTTTTTCCGGTAAATCTGATAGTTCAAGCAATTGTAAAACCAGCTCAGTAGATTCTTCATTAGTTAAAGGAGCAAGTTTTATATGATTCTTCCAGGCTCTTTCAAATTCATGATCAATCTCTTTCCCATCATCTGAATTACGGCAGGTAAATAAGATTATAATCTCACTGCTTGACTCCAAGCTTAGAACCAAAAAAAACTCCAATGTCTCACTGTCAAGCCATTGACCATCCTCCAGATGGATAACAACTTTTCTCTTTTCAGCGAGTTTCAGAAAAAAAGTAACCAGTGCTTTTCTCTCCTGCAGAGGTCGTGCAGGTGGTGGAAGCAATTCCCAGATTGACTCTTTCCATCTGTAGCCCAGAAGCTGACCGATTATTGATTTAATTCTGATCATTTCATTATCATCTTCAGACAGCTCATGCCAGGTATCATCAAATCTGGTTTTATTATCCTCAAGAGATAATTTTGGGTTGAATTGAAAATATTCTTTGATAAATTTTATAATAGGAGCATAAGGCTGTTTGAGTATCCCATCACATAATAAATAGCACCACACCACGTCCTCATTATTAATCTGATGCCTGACTTCCTTCACAAGTCTGCTTTTGCCCATACCCGGGTCACCATGAATATAGAGTATCTTAAATCCTTCCTGATCTTCACTGCATTGGTAGTTTAAATCTTTTATGCAATTCACTATCTGGTTGAGTTCTTCACTCCTTCCACAGAATTTTGTGTTGCCAGATTCTTCAAAGTGATGTTTTTCCCCATCATATCTATACACCGGCAAATCACTGGCAAATCCTTTCATTTTTATTTTTCCCAAATCACTAAAATTGTATCTGTTCAATAATTGCTCATAAGAAAAAATATCAATCAGAGTCTCGCCCAGTTGTGCCTTCATCATTAAGCGTGAAGCCAGATTAGGAGGATATCCGAGGATTGTATATTCCTGACAATCAGGTGTTCCTGTGTAACCGGCATAAACCCTGCCACTTGATATTCCCAGCTTAATATCCGGTAAGATGCACATAAGCTCAGTAACAAAGAACATCATTCTATCAAGGGTCTTTTCATACTTGCGGGGTGCACCAAAGATCAATATTCCCAAAAGCCCCTTATCGGAATAATCAAGTTTATTAAAAAATGCATTATATCGTCCTGCCAGCATCTCTATCTGACCAATTACTTCTTTTAAGTCCTCAAATTTTATTTTATCCAGATAGATAAAGGCAGTGGATATATCACGAATTTCATTCTCTGCATTAAAATTTTGAAGATAGCTGTTTAAAAACGAATTTACCGTCTTTTGGGAATATTTATATTTTCTATTCTCAGATGGTATTATCTTCAATTGCTGCTCAATGGGAATATTTACATTATTGATCTTAGTAAAATATTCTGCTCCAATATCCTCAACTGCACCTTCAGAAAATACTACATCCTGCTTAAGTTCTGCAAAAGAATTACACTCTTCTATAGCAGTCCCAAAAAAGAAATATTCATTCTGATATTCATTATCTAATATCATCCATCTGATCTCTCCAAAACTGACACTTAATCTGGCATCTATTCTAAAATCGTCTCCAACTTCTTTGATTACTGGTGCTTCTGCTAAACTGTCTTTGATCACCTGATATACTGATAATATTCTCTCACCAGAAACACTGTTAAATACTGCCATAAAAGCATCTCCAGCAAATCCTGTCACAAATCCACCCTGTGCTTCCACTGCCGTGATCACTGGCGAAAAGGCATCTTCAAGTATCTTATTTATTACTTCTGCACCCTTTTGCCCTTTACGAGTCAGTGCTTCAGTGATCTTTGTGAAATCCTTGATATCAAAAAACAAGGCATAACCATAAAATTTATCCTGATAGATACCTGTCTCAAATTTTTCAAAGATGTATTCAGGAATATACTTAATCATATTTCCTCCGATTCTGACTTGAATGAATTATGCTTAATTTCTTATTTTTCAGTCAAGTTTATTTTTTTCTATGGTATTACTCCATCTCAGCTATCCAGCAATATCCCCAGATAATTCAAGAAGGAAATTGCTTCAGGAAGATCAAATCTGGCTTTGTTCACAATATTATTTTTGGGGTTGATCTGATAGCCAGTAGCGTCTCGGAAATCAGCTTCTGAAAGATCACTGTTATGAAAACTCACATCTTCAAATTTTACTTCTTTAAACACCGCTTTGGTCAATTTGCAACCGATATAGTCACTGCTGTATATCTCTGATCCTTTGAAAGATGTTCCTTTGATTTCCAGTCCTGAGAAATTACACTCCCTGATAATACAATCTTCAAATCCCATCTCTAATATCAGCTTATCACAATCAATGAAACTGATCCCCAGCAACTTAGTAGATACGAATTTTACCTGCTGCAATTTAGCTCCTGTAAATTTGATAAGAGCCAGATTACAATCTATAAATTCACACTCCTCAAACACAGCCCTGCTGAAATCTTTTTCTGTGAGATTAATTCCTCTAAATCTGCACGCTGTAAATATATTATCCATTACCTGGGGTAGATTTTCCTCAGTAAATTTCTCATTATAAAATTCCTTCACTAATAATCTCCTGTATTATTTTTTTTCCCTGTGTTTAATGCACAGGTAGCCTTAATTTATGTAAAGGATTTTATCTAATTTACTTTTTCAGAGAGACTTCCTTAATCATATTGGGGCAGACTCGTGTGTCTGTCATTCAATGAAATGTGATTTAGTGATTTCAAAATTACTGGCATCCCCATGTTTTATTTAATCTACTATGAATTTTGAACAGATAAGTGACAAGATAAGTAGGACTTGCACCGCTGGCGGTACTCCGGAAGTGGGGCGAGAACTACGAACAGTTATCAGCAGTAATTTATGACTTTTACCACAGCAATACATTTTCATGGATTGGTTGATAGCGGTCGTCATCTGCGCCCCTGGAAATACCCAGCGGTGAACATATGACTTAGTCTCAGATTTTATTTTAATTCCGTGGGGTGCTATTTCAAAATTATTGACATCCCCCTGTTTTATATCAATTCTAATAGGTCTAAATAACTGGAACTAATGGAGATAATATATGTTAAAAAGAGTCAACCATTCGGGAGGTCTCCGACCATCCAGAAGGTTTCAGATGGGAGGTCTTTAACAAAGCTAAGTTACCTTCTGGATGGTCGTGCACCTCCCGGATGGTGACGACAGATGCACAACAAATTATCAAAGACAAGTTATAAATTAATTCCGGGGGGATGCTATATTTTCCTAAAGTTCCTTGACAATCAATAACGTTTTTTAGCTCTATGCTTCGAGAGACCTAAGGAGCATATTATGAATAAATTGTGGAAAATACCGGTTATAAGAGTCCTGCTTGTAGCACTCTTAGCCTTCCTGGCTTTTCAGGCAGCAGACTTACTTAAACAGGCAATCACACCATTACTACCGGAAAATCTTGCTAATGACTCAAATAGCATGGGAGCCATTTTCAAAACCATGCTGGCATTAATATCCCTTTTCATCATTGCCATAATACCAGGAAAAGATCTGAAAAGCTTTGGCTTCTGCCTGCCCAAACGCCTTAGCTACCTAAAACTGGTTGGAATTACATTTGTCGTCACCTTAGGCAGTTTCTTCCTGTTTGCCCCTTTATACATGGGATTCTTATCCCATATTTTCCAGGTAAAAATGTCTGGTGGTTTCGATTTTGGCAGTTCTATCTGGGTGATGATCATTGGCATCTGGTTCTGGTCAAGTGTTACGGAAGAAATATTTGGTCGAGGCATATTGCAATCGCTTTTGCAAGACCTCACCAAATTCCGCTTTCTAGGTTTAAGTCTCCCGGTCTGGATTTCAGCAATCCTCTTTGGAGCAGGACATCTCACAGTCTTCAAATTAAGCAGTTCGCCTTTTTTTGTAATGTTCATTGTCTCCAATGCCACCATTATGGGCTTACTCGCTGCCTATTACCGTGAAAAATCAGGGAGTATAATCCCCGCGATCATAGTACACATCCTGGCAAATATATTTGGCTCACTTCCCAGTATATTCTTCAACTGATCATATGCCTATCCGGTAATTACTGATCATTCACAATTTTCTCCTGGTCTGATTACAATTTCCCTTGTAACCAGATCTTTTATCCTTGATTAAATTGTTGATTAAATCCTTTCAATTGTCAGATTAGTTCTTAAACATTTACCCCCGTTAAGGCTGTATTTCGCTTCAGTCACTAAATCACTCCTTCGCTCCTTCATTCTTTTCCCACTTGTCGCACTGTAATCTGATAAAGGTGAATCTCAATCCCTCTAAGATTCTCACCAGTCGGTGTACACATCAAGTTTTATGGAGTACAGTGATAATTTCACTGTGTGCGGTGCCAGCCGCATAAAAAACTATCTCACTTAATATCTCGACACATCGACGTTCTCGCCGAATACGGCTGATGTACTCCATAAATACGATTGCATGATATTTTTACTATTTTTTTAGTTCGTTTTGTTCGTTGCTCTATATCACTTTTCTCTTACATTATCCGTGTAGATCAGTATAATCGGTGGCATCAGTGTTCTATTCTGGATTATGCTGTCGTCCATGACTCTTATCAAGAGTACCGTTCAAAAGTCCAGGCATGGTTAGGCTGTAAATTACATTATCTGGGTTTACCTTTGTAATCCGCTAAATCTGTGTTCTATCTTCTTCCCATCTCTCATCTATTAATAATTGTTGACTAAAATTCAATAATATATAATTTAAATATCCTGATAGAGGAACTTAAAAATGGATATTATTGATGCTTTGGAAAATGAGTTAGTCCTGGCAAAAGGTGCTAAAAAGATTGATTTACGGTTAGATATAGCCTTTAAAATAAGAATAGAGAACCCTCAAAAAAGTACTGAAGCAGCTCTTACAGCTTATGAAGAATCGATAGCAGCTGGCGAAACACAACTGGAATTGCGGGCTTTGAATCAAATATGCACTACGGCTCTTTATAATGATGATTTTAAGGATGCTGAAACCTGGATAGATAAGCTTGCCCAGCGCGGAATAGAGACTGATCATAATGCGTCAATCGGCAGGTCATACATCCATAAATATCGCTGGAGTTCACGAGCCGGCAAGCTGTCTGAAGCCGCGGAATACCTTATTCATGCTCTGGAATTTCTGAATCCAGAGCAGAATCGATCTGACTGTGCAGCCTGTTATAATGGTCTTGGTAATATTTATTATGAACTTCAAGACGCTGAAAAATCTCTTAAATATTATACTCTTGCCTTGCCTCTGGTAAAAAATCTCAGCTCTAATACCTATTTCGCAGTGAAACAGAATATTGGTATAGTTCATCTAATGAGACATGAATATAATAAAGCCTGGGATATCTATCACAGCGTTTTGGATGAACTGCCAGCAGGAGAATTGGGTACTAAAAGACTTGTTTTGATCAATCTGAGTCATATCTGTCAAAAAACCACAGAATATGAGCAGGCAATAGAATATATAGACCAGGTAATTGAGCTGAGCAGTAAGCATTTTCCTGAGCATGATCTGATCAGACCATTATGCAATAAGGGATTGATCCTTATTGATATGGGAGAGCTTGATAAATCCATTAAAATTTTTAACAAGGCGGAAAAGTTAGCTTTGAAATCAGAAAATCTGGCTGACCTGATGGAAGTTTATCATGGCATTGTAGTTTATTACAAAAAGACCAAAGATTTTGATAGATTAGTAAAATATTATGATAAGCTTTTTAAAGCAACTGAGAAACTGCATAAATCAGATAAACATGGAGAGATAGAGAAATATGAATCTCTTCATCAGATCAATATATATAAAGAAAGAAGCCTGATGCTGGAAGAAAAGAATAAGCTCATTGCGGAGCAAAATAAGAATTTACAGGAATCAATGCAGAAACAACTTAACAAAGACAAAGATCTGGAAATTGAGCTGAAAAATGCCTTTAATACAATAAATAAGAAAGATGAAATGCTGGCAGCTCATCACCGTCTGGCAGCTATTGGTGAAATGATCGCCATCATTGCTCATCAATGGAAACAGCCGCTTAACATCATCAGCAGTATGGTGTTCAGTATCAAAGATGCCTATCATTTTGATGAACTCACAGAAGATGTCATCAATGAAAAAACCAAAATGATAGATGACCTTATTCAGTATTTATCGCAGACCATGAACGATTTCAGAAACTTTTTTAAAGAACAGAATAATGTAGATTTCAAGGTTTCTGCTGCTGTGAAAGGAGCAGTCTCACTGCTTGATTATGCACTTGAACAAGAGAATGTAAGCGTAAAGACTGATCTGGCAAATGATTTTACTATTAACGGTTCGCAAAATGAGCTTACCCAGGTCTTTCTGAATCTGATCAATAATGCCCGTGATGCCTTTAAGGAAGAAAATATTACTCAACCCAATATAAAAATAACATTAAAGAAAAATCCTGATCATTACCTGATCTCCGTAT
>JAVCCT010000011.1 GCA_030765325.1 Candidatus Stygibacter frigidus
AAAAAAGTAAAAAAAGGGGTATATATATTAGAAAAAGGGCAAAAAACGTAACATGTATAGGTTAAAACTATATGAATTAGACAAATAGGCTGTTACGTTATTGTCACAAAATGTCACGTTATTGTATAGTCTTATTTTATTTAGATTTATGGGCAATATAATCATAAATTAGAACAGATATGTGTGAGGGAAAAGCAGATTTACGAGAATTTCATCCGAAAACGATCATGTTTTAACTGATTTAGTGTAAAAAAGACTTTTATCACGATAAGGTTTCTGAAGCAGATAAACAGGCAAAAAGAGAAATTTTATAATGGCGTATCTTGTTGTGAAATAGGTCATTATGGAATCGATGAATTTACACTACGAGATAATTGCATATATTGCGTTATTTACAGCAAGTCGGAAATATCAGTAAGATAAAATTCTATTCTAATAACAGCAATCGGCACTGATAAGTCCAGATGTTTTAGCTTAGTATAATCCTTTTCTGTCGTTAAAATAAATTTTATCTGACTACTTTCTATCTGATTTTTGATTAATCGAATATCAGAATCTTTGGCAAAATGATAATGATCAGGAAATTTCAGATGAAACTGCCATTCAAGATTTAAATTTGATATGGTTTTTTCCAGCGAAAGTGGATCAGCTATTCCAGAAATTACACCCAGTTTTTTGGATTTTAATTCTGATACTTCGATAATACTCTGATTATTTAGATAAATTCCTTCAACCCTGTAATTGCCCTGACGGATTGTTTTATCATATTTCTGAAAAGATTGTGGTATTTCACCCTCACCATTAAATATGATCAGATCAGCATCATTTATTGCTGATAATGGTTCACGCAATATCCCGGCTGGTAGCAAAAACCCATTACCCACAGGATTAGCTGTTTTAAAGATCACAATGTCAATATCATGTTTCACTTTTAAGTGCTGAAAGCTGTCATCTAATATTATCATATCCAGATCAGGATATGCCTCGCAAAGCATTTGGATAGATATCCAGCGGTCTTTTCCTGCACATACTGGAATCCCGGGGAGTTTCTCTGCCAATAGTTGAGCTTCATCTCCAGCTTTTCTGGCTGTTGATAATATATTCTCCCTGTCTGATATCAGAGTATTATTATTTTCAAAATCACCTTTATATCCTCGATGCGAAACAGCTATCTTTTTCCCCTGCTGCTTAAGATGCCTGGCTAGCCAGATAGTAAAGGGAGTTTTACCGCTACCTCCAGCGGTTATATTACCAATAGAGATGATCTTTACATCAGCTTTTTTCGACTGATGATGATGATACCAGTCTCGCCGGAATTTTTGAATTGTCTGATTGATCACTGATATTGGATATAAAATTATTGAAAGTATTGATCTATTTAGTAAATGGCGATTAATGAAATCCTGACGGGTCACTAAAATTCTATTCCTTCTCTGCTGGCAACGCCTTGATTGAAATAGTGTTTTTGTTCGTGCATCTCAGTAACCAGATCAGCCCTTGCTATCGCCTGCTCATTGGCATATCTTCCGGTCATCACCAGCTCTGCTTTTCCTGCCAGTTCACATAATTCCAGTTGTTTCTCTACTGAAAGCAGTTCCATAAATACTGCCACATTTATCTCATCAAGAACCACAAGCTGATATTTACCAGAATGCAATACCTCTTTTGACTTTGCCCAGCCAGCTTCAGCTTCCTGATAGTCTATTTTTGCAGGATTTTGGGGATCCACAAATTCTTTTGTCCCAAATTTGAAAATATCCAAACCAGGTAGTTTGCTTAATGTAGTTATCTCACCATAACTCCAGTCATTTTTCATGAACTGGATCAAACAGACTCGCCAATTATGACCTAATGCTCTGATTATCAGTCCAATTGAACTGGTGGTTTTGCCCTTACCGTTTCCGGTGTAAATCTGGATCATGATAGATATTTGCTCTTACTTGAACATTTCTTCCTGAAGCTTCACCTGTAATGTATCTACTTCAATTGAAGCTGTATAACCCCATTGCTGAGCACGGCGAAAACAATCCTGAGCCTTACTGAGATTTCCCTTAATTTGTGTGCTAGTTGCATCGCTTGGTTCTTGCATAAAGTATTCTGACATTGCTAATAACATATGTGATCTTCCCTTGGCATACCAGGTTAATGGGTCTTGACGGTTAAAGGTCAAGGCTTTGGCATAATTAGCTATTGCTTCTTCATACTGCATATCGTGCTCTGCTTTTACGCCCTTGACATAGTACCCAGTCGTTTCATCATTTTTTTGACATCCAGCTAATAGAACAATGCCTATTACTACGATCAATATTACATTTTTGTACATGATTTCACCTCTATCCTTTGGGGATATTCTTATAATTCTCCATAAATTTATTCTATTACTAAAGAAGCAAAAAAATGATCTCCTGCTTCCATTTCTTTATCTGACACTGAATATACATGGATCAATTCAATAATTTTTCCATCAAAAATATATATCCTGCTGCGAGCATGATTTGTACGCTTTGAAAGCTGCCACTCCTGTTCTTCCATCAAATAGCCATTATCTACTTGTCTTTGTGCTTTTATCTGAGTGGCTTCGCTCAAAAAACCTACAGTTGGTCGATTAATATTATCTAATAATTCATTATCTCCCATATTTGCAGATTGGCTTTTATCATACTTTGCCAAAATTATAAAAAATTGCTGATTTCTTCGAGAGTCAATTACTGTCCATTGATCATATTCTTCTTTATTTATTGAGGAGCTGGTTGCCATTGTGAAATGCCGGGGTTTGCCTGGTACTTGAATGCTGAAACCTGATTCTGCAACCTGAAATTCTGACCAGCTATGATATTTCCACATCGCACAGCCAGTTAGCTGCAAAAACAATAATATTATAGCCGATATTATCTGAAATCTAATTTTCATTTTTTTCAAATTCAAAACCCTCATCTATTATTTGCCGACAAACATCCACTATTTCTGGATGAAAATAATCTCCCTTGTGGTCAAATATCTCTTGCATGGCAATTTCCATTCCCAGTGCCTTGCGATAAGGTCTAGATAAGGTCATTGATTCCACCACGTCTGCTACTGCAAGTATCTGAGATTCCAATAGCAATGCCTCATTAGCTAATCCATTTGGATAACCTTGCCCATTATAACGCTCATGATGCTCCAAAACTACTCGCGCCAGAGGCCAGGGGAAATCTATCGATTTCAATATTTCATATCCTATCGTAGGATGACTGCAAATTATTTCCCAATCTTCATCGTCCAAAATTCCTTCCTTTTCAAGAAGTTCCATTGGCACTTTTATTTTACCAATATCATGAAGGTAACCAGCAAGTTTAAGCATTTTACATGTCTCTGATGGCAAACCCATTCTTTCTGCGATCAGTATTGCCAGATTACCCACATTGCGGGCATGACCAGCAGTATAAGCATCTCTTAATTCAATTGTTGAGCTTAGGCAGCTTACTGTTTGTTCAAAAACTCTATCAAGTTTTTTATAAGATTCTTGTAATTTAATTTCTGCTTTTTTCCTACGCTGATTTTCATATTCCAGACTGCGTAAAGTTCCATAAGATCGCAGTCCACCAATCAAACTTGTGATCATTTTCTGAGCCGTAAGTTCAGTTTTCAGTTTATAATCATCTATTTCATATTCCATTATCACTTTGCTCTCAGGTGCTTCTCCCGGTTGTCCGGTTCGCAATATTAAGCGAGTTGTCCGATTGCCAAGCTCATCTCGCAAATACCGTACCACTTCCAGACCTGCATGAGATGTCTCCATAACTACATCAAGAAATACCAGAGCAATATCCTCTATTTCTGCCAGTATATTTTTTGCTTCCTCACCATTATAGGCATCAAGTATCTTCACCGGTTTATTTTGATAATTCACATCCTCAAACAGCATGTTCGTAATCGTGTGCACATCTTCTTCGTCATCTACCACCAGTATCTTCCAAGTAGCAAAATCTGCTGATAATTCCCGCTCTATCTCAGTATTACTTATTAGCTCGTTACTATTTTTAACCTGCTTTTCTTCCTCTTGCTCAGGTGCAAAAAGGATATCTTCAGATTCTCCAGATTCATCAAATTCAAATATTTCACCATTTTTTTCTGTCATCTATTTATTCCTCAAATTCTTTCAGGGCTTCCTCCTGGGTCGCAAATACCTTTATCAAATTATCAAAATGTGTAAGTTCAAATACTTTCTGCACTTTTCCACTTGGAGCACAGACTATCATCTCACCGCCCTTCTCTTTGAGTAAGTTCTGAATCTTTATCAATACACCAAGACCTTTACTGTCAACGTATTCCATCTCTTCGCAGTTAATGATCACTTGATTACTCTTTGTAGAATATTCCAATAGCTTATATTCCATCTCCATCGCCTGTTCATTATATAATTCACCAAAAATATTGATTATAAGTATATTACCGATAAATCTATGTCCTATTTCCATAAAACACCCCTTCTATTGCTTCTCACTTATAGTTATCTTCAATTCCTGAAATCCGGTATAACTTATACTCTTTATTGATACATCCAATCTGTCAGACTGGGTAATTGGGATTTTTTCAAGATTTGTTATTAATGTGTTTGCTTGTGCTTTTGGGGTCATGAACCACAGAGTAGCTTCTATGCCATGATCTACGGTTTCTTTCAACTCGGCTAAATAGCGGACTTCCTTATCAGGCACATCCATTTGCAAATTGAGAAGTCCACAGAACCACTCTTTATTCATCGATTCCAACCCGCTTATCAATTCATCTGAAAGTTTCTTAAAACCAATAAATTTCATAAGCTGTTGTTTGATCAGACACAGTTCTGAATTAATATTCCCCGAAAAAAATGTTAGTCCGTCATCGCTTTCTGTATCGTGGATCTTGCTGAAAGCCACTAAAGTGAAATCATCACTGCTAATATCATAATTATTCTCCACCAGAGTATTACGGATCATCAAAGGTAATACTACAGTGGGACGGATTTCTGCTTTTTGTTTTATAAATTTCTTCAATCCGTCTATACCTAATTCTTCTCCCTTATCATTTTCACATTCAAATAATCCGTCAGTGTATAAAAAGAGTATTTCATTAGAATTAAAATCCATCTTGTTTTCTTCATCCGGGGTATATATATAATTAGGTAACCAGCCAACCGGAATTGAACCTTCTGTTTTGTGCGTTTTGATGGCTTTTGTTTCTCGATTATATATCAATACTGGTGGATGACCCGCATTCAAGGAGCGAATATAGTGCTTTTCGCAATTTATATAGCACAATAAAAGCGTCATATAATCTTCGCTGAAAAGTTCACGCGTCAATATTATGCTTAAACGATTTAATATTTGATAAGGCTCCCGCAGTTTCTCATCCTCTATCACTCTATTGATAGTCGTTTTCACAGCGGTCATCAATAAGGCAGCTTTCACTCCATGACCAGAGATATCACCAATATAACAGATATATTCTGACTCTGAAATCTTGATTATATCATAAAGGTCACCGCCTATCCGGCTTGAGGGTACATAAGTAGAAGTAAAAAATAAATCCTGCTCAATGATCAAATAATCAGGTAACAAATATTCCTGGACGCTGCCTGCCGTTTCCAGGTCATTCACAAGTGCGTTATATAATTCATTGATCTTTACGGATTGTTCCTGAACTTTTTTATCCAGGATGATATTTTCCGCCAGATCATCTATCAGTTTAAATAAGCGTTTGGTTTGAAATGGTTTCAAGATATAACCATTTACTCCGATCTCTATAGCTTCCAATAAAGACCGTGTGTCACTATGGGCTGAGAGCATGATAATTTTGGTTGAGCTCTGTAACTTGCGGATTTTATTTATCATTTCCAGTCCATTCATTATTGGCATACGGATGTCAGTTATCACAAGATCAGGTCTGTTTTCTTTAAATAAATTATAGCCCTCTTCACCATTACATGCGGTATAAATAATATCTACGCGTCTCCGAAGACTTTTTGCCATATTGTTGCGTATATAATCTTCATCTTCTACATATAAAATTGATATCCCTAATTTATCCAAATTTACCTCCAGACAACCGGATTTTCCCACTTTTATGGATTTAATACAAAAATTCCAGCTCATACCTAATCAATAATTTCTGTTAATTATGTAAAGCAATTTATTGAGTTAACCTGTTAAACTCAACCATTTGCCTCCTCTATATACCACCTATATTCCATCCATCTGAGATTATTTTGATTGACATATAGATTTAACTACGCAGAAAGTAAACATGATAAATTAATTATGAGAAGCGGGGAATTAAAAATTGAATGTGGTACTTATCATGGCGGGTGGTTCTGGCAGGCGCATGCAGAAACAAGTTAAAAAGCAGTATATTGAAATTCACGGTAAACCGATATTAGCATATACTCTGGAAAAATTTTGTGAGCACCCTGAAATAGATAAAATAATTATTGTATCTCCAGAAAATGATATTGATGGAACAAAAGCAATCTGCCAGGAATATTTTCCGACGCATGAAATTATGGTTATACCAGGTGGGGTAAAAAGGCAGATCTCAGTAATTAATGGCTTGAAGGCATGTTCGCAAGATACTTCTTTAGTGCTTATTCATGATGCTGTGCGACCATTTGTTAAGCCGGAGCTTATTTCGGAATTAATAGCTTTAGCAAAGATAAAAAAAGCTGTGATCCCCTGCAGTCCGGTGAGATACACAATTAAAAGAATAGAAGATGACAGGATACTTGAAACTGTACCACGCCAGGAATTATATAATGCCCATACACCACAGGTTTTTGACTATGATCTTATTTATAAATATCATCAAAAAGCCTTGCAGATTGAGCATGAATTTACAGATGACAGCTCCATTCTGGAATATTTCCAGATACCCGTTTACTACCATCTTTGTGATGACACCAATTTCAAAATT
>JAVCCT010000338.1 GCA_030765325.1 Candidatus Stygibacter frigidus
CGGTCATAGCTGAAGATATCTTCAATTTCTTTTTCGCTTAGATATTCTCTGACCTTGTCATCACCTTTCACAAGATCAATAAATTGTTCACCGGTTTTCCAGCTTTGCATGGCATTTTTTTGTACCAGTGCATAAGATTCTTCGCGTGAAATACCTGTTTTCGCCAGTTCCAGCAGCAGAACCTGAGAAAATACCAAACCATTAGTAAGCTCCAGATTTTTCATCATATTTTCAGGGTAAACAAGCAGGTTTTCGATCAGCGTGATCATCTTATTAAGCATATAATTAACCATTATGGTGGCATCAGGCAAAATAATGCGTTCCACGGAAGAATGACTGATATCACGTTCATGCCACAGGGTGTTATTTTCCATAGCAGTGTGGGCATAGGAACGCAACAACCGTGACATACCGGTCATCTGCTCTGTAGTGATAGGATTCCTTTTGTGCGGCATTGCGGAAGATCCCTTTTGTCCACTGCTGAAATTTTCTTCCACTTCTCGCACTTCAGTACGCTGCAAATGCCTGATTTCTACAGATATTTTTTCTATCGTGGAACCTATCGCTGCCAGTGCATAAAGAAATTCAGCAATTCTATCCCTTTGGATTACTTGAGTGGATATATTAACAGGTTTCAGGTCAAGATATTCACAGGTAAGCACTTCTATTTCAGGTGAAAGATGAGCATAATTTCCCACAGCACCAGATATCTGACCTACAGATATGCTTTCAATAGCCGTTTCCATTCTGCGCAGATTACGCTGCATTTCGTCATACCAGAGAGCAAATTTGAGACCGAACGAGGTGGGCTCAGCATGAATACCATGTGACCTGCCAATGCAAAGGGTGTTTTGATATTCTTCTGCTCTCAATTTCAGCTCTTCGGAAAGTTTCATCAAATCCCGCTCAATGATGCCCCCAGCTTGAAGCAATTGCAGAGATGTGGCAGTATCGAGCACATCAGAAGAGGTCATGCCATAATGTATCCAGTGCGAAGAAGGACCCACATACTCCGCCACACACGTAAGAAAGGCGATCACATCATGCTCGGTAACTTTTTCTATCTCATCAATACGCTCCACGTTAAAATCTGCATTTTCCAGGATATTTTCCAAATCTTCATCAGGAATGATCCCAGTTTCATTCATAGAACGGCAGGCAGCCAGTTCCACATCCAGCATACATTGATAACGATTTTTCAATTCCCATATCCGGCTCATTTCAGGTCGTGAATAGCGTTCTATCATAATCTACTCCTGTTCATTACAGATAAATTTATCTATTTCTATCATTATTGATAATTTATTCTGATAATATATCTCAATTGCTTGAGGATGCAAAGAGAATTCTCGCTTTATTTTTACATCTATCTGATTACCTTTCAAAATTATTTCTTCCAATTGCATATTTCTGTTAAATTTCAGTGTCTGTTCTGCTGTTTCATACCTGCGGGTTCTGATGATCTCCTCCAGGTTATCTCTTATCCCCGGCTCATTTAAAAACCCGCTTTTGAAAACAGTTAAGCCTGCGATCATAGTTTTTATCTGAGCTAATTGCAGAGGATCTTCTATCGAGGGGATATTTATCTTGATGCTGTCTGCAACTGATAAACTGGCAAAGGGCTGAGGTGAAAATCCAAATAGCCCTGTGTCATATAAAGTCATCTTAAGCTCAGTGGAATCTTTGATTATTGTCACATCTTTGATCAGATTAAATTCTGCGATATACAGTTTGATGATACCATCAATTCTGAAATCCTGCCAAAGCATTTTTTCTGAGAAAAGCTTCTGCTTCTGTTCATTAGTATCTAAATTTAATATGGCACAACTGCAAAGGAAGAGTATTAATATACTCAGAAATATTATTGACTTGTAGCGCATTTCCTGTCCGGTTTATGAAATAGAATGCCAGCCAGACCTGCCAGGATCATAAATGTACTCAGAATTTGTCCCATTGTTGTGAATCCCCAAATGTAGCCAAGCTGTTCATCAGGAAGCCTGATAAATTCTATCAGAAAACGAAAAACACCATATCCCACCAGCCAGCTCCAGAAAACCAGCCCGTTTCTCCGGGATTTCACTAATATGGTTTGCGTAATAATAAAAAGAATCACCCCTTCAGAGAGCATTTCATAAAGCTGGGTAGGATGCCGGGGCTGATCTCCGCCTCCTGGAAAGATAATTCCCCAGGGCAGGTCAGTAACCTTGCCATACAATTCACCATTAATGAAATTTCCCAGTCTGCCTAGACCAAGCCCGATAGTACCAATGGGAGCAACAGCATCCGCCACCTGCCAGAAACTTATTGCGTGCTTTTTGCAAAATCTCCAACCCACAAAGATGACTCCCAAAGCCCCACCATGGAAGCTCATTCCACCTTCCCAGACAGCAAGTAATTTAAGGGGATTTTCAATGTAGTAACCCAGATTATAAAATATTATATAACCTAATCTACCGCCAATGATCACACCAAGGCATAGATTAAAAATAAAGGTTTCATAATCTTCTGACTTAAGATTTATATTTCTATATTTTAAATTCCTTTTGAGTAGTATATATCCTAATACAAAACTGATTAAATATAAGAAACCGTACCAGCGAATTTGCACCAGCCCTAGATCTAAAATCACAGGATTGATATTATGTATCATGCCGTTTATTTACCAAGTTCTTTTAGCCGGTCATATATTTTATTCACTGCATCCTCAGGAGTTAATCCTTCCAGCTTTTCCACTTCCTTTTCCAGTTTGGGTGAGAATATTTTCACTACCTGGGTGGGAGATCCATTCAAGCCAATTTCTTTTTCATCTAATCCCAGATCATTGGCATTCCAGATAGTAAGTTCTGTCTTTTTGGCTTGCCGCTTTCCTCGTAATGATGGTAATCGAGGAGTATTCAAGTCTTTTACTACAGAAAGCACTGCCGGTAGAGGTGATTTCACCACATCAAAACCCTCTTCCATTAATCTGTGAAGAGTAACGCTTTCTTCAGAAATCTCTTTAATTTCTTTCACAAAGCACACCTGGGGAAGATCTAAAAAAGCAGCCACTCCAGGTCCTACCTGTCCCGTGTCACCATCAATTGCCTGTTGACCAAAAAATATCAGGTCAAAATCACCTACTTTATTGATTGCTTTAGAAATTGTATGTGAAGTTGCCCAGCTGTCTGCACCGGCAAATTTGCGGTCACTAAGAAGAATTATCTCATCCACACCCAATGCCACAGCATCCCTTAATGCCTTTTCCACCTGGGGAGGACCCATACTGATTGCAGTTACTTTCCCCCCAAATTTCTCCTTGATCCTCACTGCCTCTTCGATAGCATAAAGATCAAATGGATTGATGATACTTTCCACTCCCTCTCTGATCAAGGTATTAGTCTCTGGATCTATCCTGATCTCTGTCGTATCAGGTACCTGCTTTATACATACTATACTGTTCATTATTTAACTCCTGTGATAAAACTCTCTGACCTTGCTGATCACATAATCCTGCTGCTCTCTGCTCAGCTCAGAATAAATAGGCAGTGAAATCACCTGCTGGGTGATGGCTTCACTCACTGGAAAATCACCTTTCTTATGGTTAAGATAAGAGAAACATTCCTGCAAATGCAGTGACTTGGGATAATATATATTGCACCCTACTTCATTTTTCTGCAAAAATTTCATAAGCTCATCCCGACGTTCTGCTTTAAGAGTAAACTGATTGAAAATAGATTCCGCATCTGGATGAATATAAGGCAATTCTATGCCTTTTATATCAGCCATATTCTCATAATAATATTGTGCGTTTTCCTGACGCTGTTTTGTCCATTTATCAAGATATGGCAACTTCACCAGTAATACGGCTGCCTGCAAGGTATCCAGTCTGCTATTCAAGCCTACCCATTTATGGATATATTTTGGATGTTCACCATGTGTTCGAAGCATTGTTATTATTTCTGCCAGTTCATCATCATCAGTAATACACATACCGGCATCACCCA
>JAVCCT010000180.1 GCA_030765325.1 Candidatus Stygibacter frigidus
GAGTGGCAATATTTACATGTATCTGTTCGGGAAAACTGATATATAAGTCAGTGATCCCCTCCATTTCAGCACCATTATTTTCCAGGGTCAATAACCAGCCAAGGGTTTGACCAGGGGTATAACTATAATAACTTAAGCTTAAGTGTGAACCAGTAAGCTCACGTTCAGCATTCTCATATAATATTAAATATTCAAGTTGACCTGCTCCTATATTTGAAATATTGAAATAGCTATCCTGAACCGTATTAGCAGGGATTTCCAGCACTATTTCCTGTTGATCAAGAATTAATTCAGGAGAAGGAGGGTCGATCATGGAGGGGAATTCGATTCTGTCCAGCCAGGCACAATCAGTTCCATCAGTTGGATCATTATTTTTTTCAAACTCCCAGATAAATTCATGCGGGCCGGCATCAACTTCATACTGAACGAACTGCCAGTCAGAATTTCCACTCCACATTGCTATCTCTTCATCATCAATATAGAAAGTTAGATCTCCACCATTATTATTTGGAATTTCCAAATTTGCATAAAGTTTGCGATAAAAGCCAATAACTCCATCTTCGTCCAGAAATCCGGCAATGCTCAATCTGGCATTGGAATTAACTCCCATTAGATCGGTTCTGGCTGAATAATTACCACTTAATGCTTCAGTATCAATAATCCAGTTAACATATCCACTCATCTGCCAGTTAAAAAGGTAAAAATCTCCTGATTCGAAATCTTCTACAGCATAACCAAAAACACCGCTCATCATCAGGTCATAATTATATTCTCCGCTATAGATAAATACATACATTTGATATTCAGTTCCCAAAGGGGCAGTTTCTGATATAATTCCACTGAATTCTACTATCTGCTCTTCCGACAGGTTATCGATCATGATCGTAGTGGGAGAAATTGTCAGACTGGGATTATCGCTGAGTAATAATACAGACACATTTTCAATTGCTGAGCTGCCTGTATTCTGAATATTCAAATTCAAGCTTAGTTCTTCTCCGGGATCAGCTACATGATTATCATTTCCATCAGTATCATTAATCCTGAAATATCCTGACTGCAATTTAGGAGCGTGCAGCACTAATTCTTCACTAAATGAGTTATTATCAGTACTGAAATGCAGTGTAACTATCTCATCGTCAGGGCAATAATCTGCGATACTGATCTGGAAAGCAGCCATTATCTGCTGATTCTGCTGCGGATCAATTGTACCCTCAAATTCATAATTGTCATTGATCAATGTTATGTATTCACTCTCACAACTTAGATTCAGATCGAAATTGCCAATGGTTTCATTACCGATATTACTCAAATTCATTCCTAATGATAATATTTCACCATAATCAGCCATACCATCACTATTTCCGGCTGCATCATCAATGATCAGGCATGTAAGTTCCAGAAAACCTGACTGGGGAGCCATAAGTTCTATCTCAGTAGTATAGGGTATATATTGACTTGCTGACACGGTTAATATCAGCTCATCAATATAATCATATTCACTCAAAAATAGATTTGCTAGATTATCCAGTCCGCTAAACGCTTCTGATATCACCTGAGTTCCATCCCAGAGAGTGCACTTGGCTCCTGCCATTCCGGCATTCACGGTAAATTCTTCTTCTCCATATTCCAGGGAATCATTATGGGTGGCAATTATCTGCTGGGGCTGCTGTACCCAGATTTCCATTGTGGGATCGCCAAACCATTCAAATTCCTCAAATGAGATAAACAGATAATCTTCAAATGTGCAATTTAAACTTAGATATGTTTTGCCGTAATTCACTACCTCACCCATTTGATAGACGGCATTATTAGCAGGATAATCTGCTCCGCACCATTCCAGAAAGGTGGGCCAGATGGCATCCATCATACCCCAGACAAAGCGGTCATTATTACCAGAATAACTGATGCGCGTAGAACCGACTGCTCCCACTGCTCCACCATCAGGGTTGCGAAACCAGTGTTCTACAAAACATTCATCGGTGACTCCTGTCCCGCTATCATTATCAGTTTCATTATCAAAATAACCGGTAAGACAATTAATTGACCATATTATCGGTAATTCTTCATTATTTGTGAGCTGCATCACATCATTGCTGTTGTAATTAGGTTCTCCCCAACCGTTTCTGCCTCCATGATCACGGTGCGTAAGCAAAAAGCAGCCATTATTCAAAACAGTCTGCACGTCATTATCCGTTCCGTTCCAGGGGAATTGTGGTTTTTGTAATTCAAGGGGTAATTCTCCTCCAGGAGTGTCATTCTCAAAAACATAAGTGTTTTGATTCCAGTAAATAGGAAATATCTCGCTGTTATTAAAACCATTATATTCGGTATAAACTCTCTGGGCATCATAGCCTTCCTGGTCCAGGAAATTTCTGACATCTTCAGAAGTTTTGGCAAATCTGCGGTTCGCATACGTGTCTGGTGGTTCAGAAGCACCATCCTGAAATGCACCGGCTATCAATGCTGTCTGGTAATATTGCGGATCTGAGGGAGGAGATTGTTCATAAGCAATTATTCTATCTACTGCCCGTTGAGCATCTTCAACAGTATCGACGGGCAATCGACCAAAACTGAAATCCAGCAGGTAATCAAATTCCATCTCCAGGTCAGTATAATATATATCAGTTCCCACCATACCTTCACCGGGGAATTCATGTACATACCAGGGAGGAATAAATTCCGCATCTCCAAAAAGCATGATTGATTGCGGACAAATATCACTGGTTTGGCAATATTGATTGATGTATGCTCCAATATTGAAACAGGTTTCTCCCGTTACAGCAGTACTTACCACTTCGGTAGCTATCCCCTTTTGCGCTTTCCAGTCAGCGAGCTCATTTGCCTGGTCAATGAATATCTCAGGACAGATCACCAGTAAATCGCATCCTTCATTACGCCATTGACTATTTTCAATAATTTCTGTTTCAGTAAGAACTTCTGCACCATTGATCATATTATTGGAAATAAAGTCTGCCATGTGTGGATTATACATGTTAGCCATAATCCCTGTTCCGCTTCCGGTAAATGTGATCTCCAGTTCGATCCGGTGATGGATCATTAGTTCACCACTTACAGGATTATATTGATAGGGATAAAAGCGTACTAAAGCACAGCTCTGACCTCGATAATTACTTTCTTTTTCTAAAGCTGCCAAATCAGCGGGAAATATTTCTCCCCTTTCATAAATAGTATTATCAATTATGTATTGAGGTCCTGGTGCACCTTTAGTTTCAGCAGCTGGTTGAGGAACGGGAGCCAGATTGCTTATCTGTATTTTCTCAGTGTCCAGGCTTATTACATTGACTACAGCCTGTTTGCCTGCCGGTATAGCTATCCATACCGCTTGTGTGGGCAGATCAGGTGCTCCTGGTTGCAGACTTTCTATCCCTGGAGTAATAATTTTTGTAAATTCATTTCCGTTGTGATTGATCTCAATCAATCTATAATCTTCGCTTGTATAGGATAAACTTAATTGTCCAATCGATGAGCTGCCTTTTTCAATAGAACCCATCAAGGTCACAACTGATAATAAAATGAAAATCACAACAATTTTTACTTTTAACATAATCTATTTTTCTCCTGTTTTTTTTCAGATTTGATTTATCTAAATTGTGGTTATATTGTCAAATATTACATATCAAAAATTATCTTTAAAATTTCCATTTTTTTTCAACAAAATATGTACGTAAATTAATGCACCTGACTTCTAATTTTTCACAAATATTTGGTATTTTAGCAGCATTCTCACAGTATTTCTCTTTCGTTATAACTGTCCCTTCTATTACTTTGGCTTTGGCGACAATAAATGGGTCTGCACTTGGATAACCTTTTAGATAATTTTTCTTAGAAATACTAGACATAAACTGATTAATTGAAAATATTCCTCTCACTATATTAAGCTCAACCACTGTAGGAATAGTAAAAAAATGACTCCGTTGAAATGAGCTGCTTTCTATCCAGTTATTCACTTCTTGAAGAACTTGATTATGACGTTGAATTTCATTAAATACTTCTCGAGTTGATAATAACTCGCTTGCTTCTACAAGAGAATTGAAACCACTCCAAAAAGTAGGAAAAAATTCAAAATATAGAGACTTAAATATTTGGCTGATAGAATTATTATCTATTACATATTTCAAGATGATACACCTTGCAAAAAAGTCATTTCAAATTTACCAACCTTATCTACTTTGATATTCAGATAATCTGCTACTTCAAGCTCGGTAATGGATCCTTTGTAATAGTTTTGAAATACAGCACTCAGATATCTCTCACTTAAATAAGCTTTTTGAGTTTTATAATAATCTCCACCAGATTTCTTTTTATCTGCCCTGGTTAATTGTTCTATCCACCTATTCCGGTAATTATCATAAGTTTTCTCATCTATCTGTCCCGTATCAAGATACTTTCTCAATACTTGTTCTCTACTGACTGAGTATTTAGCTGCCAAAAGTTTAACATTGCTTTCCGAAAAGGTTAAAGCTTCTGATCTGAATACTGAAATTGGAAACAAAAATTCACCAGCCAGTTTATTACATCTTATTTCAATTTCATTATAAGAAGAATGATACCGGTTAAATATTACTTTATTATTAATATCTATCCCACCATTTTTAAATATTATGTGCCCTATCTCATGAAATAAAGTAAAAATCTGTCGGGATTTGGGCATACTATTATTAAGATATATCAAAGGGTACATCTCATCAAAAAGACAGAAACCAGAATAATCAAAATTTCTGAAAGCATCTTTAAATACAGTAATACCTATCTTCTCGAAAGCATTTCTCCATTTCTGAAGTGCTTTGTCACAATTGCCCCATTGAGTTTGTTCTTCCAACGAAATATCTAAATAACTTCTTAATATCTCGCTTAATTCCACAACCCCAATATTACCAGTATCACCAATGTAATCAAAAAAACTAAAAGCAGAATTATTGCTACTATAAAGCTCTATCAAATTATATTGCATTGCTTTTGCCTTCTCATAGATATGTATCATTCCAGAAGGCAATGATTTGTTTAATTCCATTGGCATTGCCCTGAAATCTGCATTTGGTTCGATGTTAAATGGTAATCTTGGCATAAAAAATACTGCAATCGGCTTCTTAAATACCTTTTGGGCAAGAAATTCTAGCTGAATATAAGTAGGAGAATCTTCACCTGATTCCCACCTTTCAATAACCTCTGGTTTTTTATTTATCTTTGAAGCAACATCCAAAATTGATAGATTTAATTCTATTCTCAATTGCTTTAAAATAAATAAATTTATTGGAAGTATTTCTCTCA
>JAVCCT010000089.1 GCA_030765325.1 Candidatus Stygibacter frigidus
ACCTCCCGGATGGTGACGACAGATGCACAACAAAATTATCAAAGACAAGTTATAAATTAATTCCGGGGGGATGCTAAAATTTTTATGAATACATTGACAGGAATAGCGGAATACTTGAAAACTATAAAAAAGCAAAAGAGGAATTATGCAGGCAATAATTTTGGCAGCAGGAATGGGCAGGAGACTCAATTCACTCACGGGTGGATTGCCCAAGCCAATGCTTAAGATTACAGATAAATCTATAATTCACTATCAGATAGAAAGCTGTTTATCTTATGGAGTAGAGCAATTCATTATCGTGGTGGGATATCGGGAAGCAGATTTAAAAGCTCACGTATTAGAAGTTCTAACTCCTGAGCAGGTAGTATTTGTAGTAAATCCAGATTATGCAACCACAAATACCTTATATTCCCTCTATCTGGCAAGAGATTATTTGGATCATGATACGCTTTATTTTAATGGGGATGTGTTATTTGAAAGGGAATTATTGCAGAAATTACTTAAATATCAAGGCAGCACCATACTGGTGGAAATGAAAGCCTGTGGTGAAGAAGAAGTAAAAGTGGCAATTAATGATGAGAGCTTTGTGACTGCTATCGGAAAAGATATTTCTCTGGGTGATAGTGTAGGAGAATTTATTGGGATAGCCTGCTTCAGGCAAGAAGTGCTCTCAAAGCTTATCGCATTTTTGAAGTTAGGGATAAGAGCTTCTCTGCATAATAACTATTTTGAGCATGCCGTTAACCAATGTTGTGATATACTGAACATTTTGGCAGTTTCCACCGGTAATGCCGCCTGCATTGAAATTGATTTTCCAGAAGATATTGTGCGAGCCAAAGAACTGTTTAATAAATGAAGAAAATAATTTTAACTACTCTGAATGCGCGTTATACTCATACCAGTCTGGCATTATATTATCTAAAGGTAGTTTTAGATGAGCAAAATATCTTTGCGGAAATCTGCGAATATAATATCAATCAGCCCAGATTGGATATTATCGAAGATATATTAAGTAGGAAGCCAGATGTCATTGCTATCAGCATCTATATCTGGAATGTAGAGCAGATAAAACCCATCATTAAAGACCTGAAAAGGATAAAAGAGGATATCACGATCATAGCAGGCGGACCAGAGGTAAGCTATCAACCGGAAATTTGGCGGGTAGAATTTCCTCAACTGGATTATATTGTAACGGGTGCCGGTGAAGGTGTGATCTCTGAAATAATACAGGATAATTCGGGTCTGCTTAAGGGTATCGTGCCAGGGAAAGAAGTTAGTTTATCAGACATTCCTTTCCCATATAAAAATATGGAGATAGAGGGTAAAGAAAGCAGATATTTTTATTATGAAACATCGCGTGGGTGCCCTTTCCGCTGCGCCTATTGCCTATCTTCCAGAGACGATCAGAAGCTGCAATACCGTGACTTGGATAAGGTGTTTGAAGAGCTGGAATTCTTCATCAAAGAAGGCTATGCGCATATCAAACTCGTGGATAGGACTTTTAATGCTGAAGGTATTAGAGCAAGAGCTATCTGGCTCAAAATCTGTGAATTATATTGTAAATATCCTGGTTCGCAAACAGGATTTCATTTCGAGATACATCCGGGGTTACTGGGTGATGAAGATTTTGAGATTTTAGAAAGAGTGCCGGAAGGGAGATTTCGCTTAGAAATGGGGATACAGACTTTGAATGATGAGGTGGGTAAATTAATTCACAGAACGATGAATTGGGAGAAGGTGAGTGCAAATATTCTAAAGCTCAAAATGCTGGGGAATATACATTTGCATCTTGATCTGATAGCCGGACTGCCCGGTGAAGATATTGATTCTCTGGCAGCAGGGTTTGATAAAGTGATGCAATTAGGCTGTAAACATTTGCAGCTTGGTTTCTTGAAAATCCTGGGTGGCACTGAAATGGAAACTATGGTAGAAAAATTTGGGATCATCTATCAAAACACAGCACCATATCAAGTGATGCAGACTGCTAAGGTGAGCTGGCAGGAAATGAGCCAGATAAGAAAAGTGGAATCAATCATGGATATATATTATAATTCCGGAAGATATCAGACGAGTATGAAATATGCCCTGGCAGAACTCAAGATCAGTGCCTGGAAATTGTTCTGGGGCTTAGCCATCTATTTTCAGGAGCAGGATCTTGACCTCAGAATGAGGGACTGGGAGAAATGTGGTCAGGCATTAAAAGATTATTTGCTGAGTGATCGGCAGATAGAAGAAGAGGTGTTATTAGATGCCCTGCGTATTGACTGGTGTCAAATATCTCGAAGCCATTATTATCCAGAGTTCTTACGCCATAAAAAACTCGATGAAGCACGTGAAAAAGCTTATGCAATATTACTTACCTATAAAAATCAGGAAAGAAAAATGCAAGCTGCCCAGATTCGCCAGGCAATATTTTTTCAATCCGTATCTGAAAGATATTATCCTGAGGAGATATTAGTATTTTATGGCAGACCTGGCAAAAAGCAAGTCCTGAAACTGGAATTAATGTAAGATTTAAGAGTAAGGATTATAGGAGTTCTGAACGTATTTCGGGCAGGACTTCTGGGATCCGACAGGGGTTGGGTAATTTAAACTGATCGTCCAGAAGTCATATCCGGAGTACCGTTCATAACTCCTGACTTGGATGGGTGTTGAATGTAACGAGAAGATTTATTAACCGCGAAAAGCACGAAATGACGCGAAAGAATGTAAAGATGTAAGAATAAAGATAACAGGAGTTCTGAACTTATTTCGGGCAGAACTTCTGAATTCCGACAGGGATTGGGTAATTTAAACTGATCGTCCAGAAGTCATATCCGGAGTACCGTTCATAACTCCTGACTTGGCTGGGTAATTTAAACTGATCGTCCAGAAGTCACATCCGGGGTACCGTTTATAACTCCTGACTTGGCTGGGTAATTTAAACTGTCGTCCAGAAGTCACATCCGGGGTACCGTTCATAACTCCTGACTTAGCTGGGTGGTTTAACTGATCGTCCAGAAGTCACATCCGGGGTACCGTTCATAACTCCTGACTTGGCTGGGTGGTTTAAACTGTCGTCCAGAAGTCACATCCGGGGTACCGTTCATAACTCCTGACTTGGCTGGGTGGTTTAACTGATCGTCCAGAAG
>JAVCCT010000067.1 GCA_030765325.1 Candidatus Stygibacter frigidus
ATGATAACTAAATTTTTGAGGGCAATTTAACCACAGTAAACCAGAAATTTTCTACAGTCTGAACAACTTTTTGAAATTCACCGAGTCCAACAGGTTTTTTCACATAGCAATTTGCACCGCTTGTGTATGTGCTAACAATATCTTTATCAGCATCAGAAGTAGTAAGGATTACAACCGGTATTCGTTTTAATTCAGGGTCATTTTTGATTTCCTGCAGTGTGACTCTCCCATCCTTCCTGGGCATATTTAGATCAAGAAATATCAGATCAGGGGATGTAGCCTTTTCATATTTCCCTTCTTTGCGAAGATATTCCATACACTCGACCCCATCCTTTACAAAATTAATATTAAGTTTGATCTTCGACAAATCAAGCACTTCAAGTGTTAAATCAATATCTCCCTGATCATCATCCACTAATAAAATCTCAATCATAGTAGCATTGTTCATTTCTTTTCCTTATTTTTTTTTCTTCGTAGATTTTTATCTATGCGTCATTTTTTTGTAAAGATATTTCTATTGAATTCCAAGATTCTTACTCAAAGTGAAATAGAAAGTAGTACCAGCCTCAGGTTCTGATTCAAACCAGATCGCCCCTCCGTGCAGTTCCACAATCTTCCTACATATCGCAAGTCCAATCCCAGTTCCAGAATATTTCTCCTGATTGTGCAATCTTTGAAAAATTACAAATATCTTATCCTTATATTCCTGCTCAATTCCAATCCCATTATCGCGTATGCTAAAGAGCCAGTAATCAGCCATTTCCTTGCTGTCTATTAAAATTTCGGGTACTTTCTCAGCTGTAAATTCCAAGGCATTTGCCAGTAAATTCTGCCACAACTGACCCATTTGCGATTTATCTGCTATCATTGTAGGTAATTCACCAATATTGACAACTGCCTTCTTTTCTTCAATTACTACACTCAGATTTTCTTGAGTATCCGATAATATTTCATTAAAATCAACTGCTTCAAAGGGTTTCTCTCTGGTTCCTACTCGAGAAAATTGCAATAAATCAGATATTAACTGCTGCATTCTTTTTGCACCAGTAGTAATATAGTTCATATATTTAAGGCCACGTTCATCCAGATTCTCGGAATACCGCTTTTGCAGAAGTTCAGTAAAACTGGATATCTTGCGGAGAGGTTCCTGCAGGTCATGGGATGCCACATAGGCAAAGGCTTCCAGCTCAATATTAGTTTTACGGAGGTTCATTTCGATGGATTTAAGATTACTGATATCAAGCCCCATCCCGATCAGGAACAAATCCTCTTTTATCATAAACTTCCTGCCCGTAAATAGATAGGGGATTTCTTTGCCTGCCTTAGTTAACAGATCAGCTTCCACTTCGCTTTCTCCGGATTGGAATACTTGCCCCATCGCCTGTGCTACTCTTTCCTTATCATTGTCATTGAATAAATCCTGAGCTGCTTTTTCTTTCATTTCATCATCATTATATCCTGAAACCTGTTTAAACATTTCATTCCATCTTACAAAATTGCCTTGCAGATTAATTTGATAATATATTCCCGGCAGACTGTCAATCGTGGATTCAAACATTTCTTTCTCATCAATAATCGCCTGTTCGGTTGCTTTTAGATCAGTGATATCTACATAGGTTACCAGCATATCATTTTCGATCAGTACGCCACCAATGTTAATGTCGCGAACTTCTCCATTTTTACAGGTGACTTTATAAGTGTCTGATAGAATATCAGTATTATTTAGGGCTGCTCGTTCTACTGCTTGTTCCCAGTTTTTAAGCACCCATTTTCGGTATTCCGGGTCTGGATAAGCTAATTGCCACCACTGATTAATTGTGGGCATATCTTGTTCATTATAGCCCAATAGACTTATAAATGCCTTATTAATATACTTGACCGTACCTGTATTTTGATCAATATTACAAAGTGGGATGGGAACGAGTTCCACGAAACGGCTGAATTTTGCTTCTGTTTTTCGACGAGCTACCTGTAATTTTATTCGCTCTGAAATATCTCTGAATATCCCAATTAATAACTGCCGATCAATTACCTGGATTTTAATAACTAAGGTTTCAACTGGAATAATTTCACCTCTGGCGTCTATTATTTCGGCTTCTTGCGGTTTTTGTGAACCCTTAATGGCTATTTCTTTGAACATTTCGGTAATTTGTTCTCTTTTTTCTACTGGATAAAGTTCTGATTTATGCATCCCGACTAATTCCGAAGATGTCCTTTTCATTAATTTTTCTGCTGCTTTATTAACTTCTAATAATATTCCAGTAGATGGATCAGCCAGAAATATTGCATCGGGTTCTGAGTCAAAAAGGCGTCTGAATTTTTCTTCACTTTCCTGCATTGCTTTCAGATTACTTGTCCTTTCTGAAAGCACGATAGAAAATTGGATCAGCATGTAAGCCATAAGCACAATGAATGCTATTAATCTGAGCACGTGCCAGAACCACCAGCTATCAGCCCAGGCAAGTGAATAAGAAAATAAAAATCCAGCACAAGCTGTTAATAAAGCCAGAAAACTTAAAAGTAATAGACCTGTCTTTTTATATCTCCGAAAATCTATATATATCCTGATACTGCTTATCAAAAACAAAATTCCCGCAATTATGTTCATGGCATTTGCTAAAGGAGAAAATCCACTTTCATGATCTGAATGTCCTATTTGTCCTATATGTCCTTCATGTTTAAGTTCCATAATCATCAGAGGTATTGCATTGCGATAATTTTTTATCAATAATCCTAAAACAACGATAATTGCAATCAGCAGAATTTTCAGCGCGACTTTCCTGTTGATAGATTTTTCAGACCAGTTGATCACTATTAGAAAAAAGAAAACTCCCCCACACAGTAAGGAAAGGTTATGAGTGAATACAAAACCATGTCCTGCTCTTAAAAATGAATGAAATAAATCCCAGCAACCCATTACCAGAAATCCTAATGAAATCATTTCATATCTTGGTTCCTTAATTCCTACCAAAAACCTGATTGACATAAATCCCATTAAAATTGCTGCCAATGCTCCCATGGCTTCAATTGAGGAGTGTATAGGAATATTTACACGAACAAAATGTTTCCAAAATAAATGAGGATCAATTGCATTGAGAATTGATAGAATAATCAGTGCTCCCATTAAAATATGGATTACATGTTGCATCCTTTTTTCATCATTTTTAAATATCTTTTCATTTTCCATTGTTTTGTCCTTAGTTCCTGTTTCCCAATTTCTTACTAATAGTAAAATAGAATTTAGTCCCTATTCCCGGTTCAGAATCCAGCCAGATCTTACCACCATGCCTTTCTACTATTTTCTTGCACACTGCCAGCCCAATCCCTGTTCCGGGGAATTCATCCCGGGAATGAAGCCTTTGAAATATGATAAATATCTTATCATGCATTTCAGGGCTAATTCCAATACCATTATCGGAGATACTAAAAAGCCAGTCCTGCTCACGTTCCTGAACAGATACTTTTATCTCAGG
>JAVCCT010000083.1 GCA_030765325.1 Candidatus Stygibacter frigidus
AACCACGGACAGCACTGACCACACGGACAATGTAAGAGAACAGGAAGATATGTTGGCATGATATGAAAAGAGTGAAGAACTTGTATGATAATTTGTGTTGTTGGGAGAATATTTATCTCGCAGCAAGAAAGGCTCGGAAGCGGAAAAGGAGTAAATCAGATGTGCAGAGTTTTGAGTATGATCTTGAGGAAAATCTGATGCATATACAGTTTGAATTGGAGCAAGAGAGCTATCATCCTGGAAAATACAGGAGGTTTAGAGTTACTGAGCCTAAAGAAAGGGATATCTGTGCTGCTCCTTATAAAGACAGGGTAGTTCATCACGCTTTGATCAATGTGATTGAACCGATCTGGGGAAAAGAGTTTTATTATCATAGTTATGCCTGCCGGGTGGGAAAAGGAATGCACAAAGCTATCACTGTTTGCCATAAGTATGTAAGACGTAACAAGTATGTACTCAAGTGTGATATAAGCAAGTATTTTGCCAGCATTGATTACGAAATACTGAAAAGTATTTTGAGTAGAAAGATTGGTGATGAGAAGTTATTGAAATTGATTTATCTTGTTATTGATGAATCTCCTGAACAGGAAAGTCCGGCAGTTTTGTTTCCGGGGGATGACCTATATACATTGATGGAACGTAAACGAGGAATACCAATAGGGAATCTTACCAGTCAGTTTTTTGCTAATGTATATTTGAATGAACTGGATAAATTTATCAAGCACAAATGCAAAGTTAGAGATTATCTTCGTTATATGGATGATTTTTTATTGTTTTCTGATAGCAAGGAATATTTGACAGAAATCAGAAAGGAACTGGAAAAATTTCTTAATGGTATGAGATTGGAATTGCATAGCCGTAAAACTCAGATATTGCCTGTAAAGAATGGAGTGAAGTTTTTGGGATTTCAGATATTCAGGGGTAGGATAAGACTTCAGAAAGAAAATATTCGCAGGTTTGAGAAAAGAATGAATATTAGACAAAAGCAATATGCGGATTATGAAATAGATTCAGATACTATAAAACAGGGTATAGTAGCCTGGATAGGTCATGCCGGACATGGAAATACAAGAAGACTGATTAGTAAATTGCTGTATAAATACAGCTTTAAAAGGGATAAAGCGAAACAACGAACCGGGTTTTGCGTGGCGGGTCGTGGAACAACAACAACAACAATTTACGTTCCTGGTATCGCAACAACAACAACCCCACTAACACGAACAACAATATCGGATTCCGTTGTGCCAGTACATCAAAAGACCGGCTGTCTGCTTTACGGAGCAGATGGGGTATATGACAGTCCAGCTTTGTTCCTGCTCGCAAGGGCGAATAAAACAGCAAGCTAACATCTAAGTAAGCAATGAAAGGATGTTAGCTTTATAATACTGATTTAGAAAAAGATACTGGTCGCAAAATGCGACCAGTCAGAAATATTTAAGTGATTTCAGTGGTTGGGGAAAAAGATTATCAACCACAGAAGGCACAGAATTACACTGAAATAGGATTAGAGAGAGTCATTTATAAGTGAGGATTTTAATTATGGCGAATATGCCATATTTAGATTAGTTGATAAAAAATTAGTCTGGAGGATATTATGAAGAAGATGATTGTTTTTTTGTTACTTGTTTGTTTGGTTAGTTTGTATGGTGAAATTACTGGTGTTGATTATACTGTTAGTGATTTTTCAGTTGATGGTACTGGGGGTAGAGCTTCAGGTGAGGGTTATTCGGAAATTGGAGTATTGTCATCTTTAGATGTGGGATTAGTGGGAATAGTTTCTGATCAGGAGAGCAGTGAAGGAATTGAGGGAGCATATATCGTATTGACTTGTCCGGGATTTATTGAGGAAGCTGAAAGTGATGCTGAGGGAAATTACAGTTTTCCTGGTTTAAATGAGGGAACTTATAATCTAATGGCTACAGCGGAGGGATATGAACAATATAATACTACTGTTTATGTAGAAGAAGGAGTTAATGAGCAAAACATTATTTTGCTGGGAACTGGTGCTGGTGCTGGATCATTGATAATTACAGATGAATTGACTGCTTATGCAGATGATATTGAAGAAACTGCGAATAATGTATATACTTTGAGTGGCAATGTGAGCATCAATAATAAACTGTTTTATGAGGGTGAGATTGAGATTGATAAACGTGCAGTAATCAACCATCCTGAAATAAGTGGCAATTGTGCTTATGGTGTTTATTCTGACGGAAGTTACTTCACTCTCAAAACTAATAATAATAACTTTTCTTATTATACAATTGACGATGAGATGATACCATTTAATGGATTTCTAAATGACCTTACTTTTTTGATCAGCGGGTTCAGCGTAAAGGGAGGGATAATCACTTTTTATCCTGATTATCTTAAATTTGGCTTTGTAGCTGAATTGCCATATCCTGTAAATCGCGTTTTCAATTATTTAGAAGCACATACTGATGATTTTCAAACATTTATTGATGATGTCTCAGGGGCAATACATTACTATCCCGGTAGCCAATCTCAGATTGATTTCGATATTGGAGGATTGTCAGCAAACTTTGGTATATTTTCCATAAACACTCTTAATCTCTATTATAATTCTTCAGAGGAAATCTTTGGAGGTGGATTTAAGATAAAGATTCCGGGATTGCCTGAAATAAATAGAAATGAAGATGACGGGGATTTGGGAGATGTAAAAGTAACAATAGTAGATGAAGAAGGAAATTATCGTGATGAGACATCTCTGGAAAAATTGATTATGATGCAGCGTGTACTGGGTGAAGAATTTTTAGAGTTAGGTCTGGAAATGCAATTTATTCAGGGAGCTTTGAATACGCTTGTTATTTCGATTAGCACTCAAATACCGATCGGTAGTACCGGATTGCTCATAACAGAAATGACAGGTGGAGTGGAAAACCTGCAGAGTGAGAACTGGCTGATATTAGCATCAGTGGATATTGAAACAGGATTGTCTGTGCCGGTATTGGGACCGGCAGTTAAGCTTGATGATTTGGCAGCTCGTATTCATCCGATGAATTATTTTACGGTTCCGGTGGAATTGAGGTATTCAGTTACGGACTTTCGGAAGGTTTTATTGAGTTTGATGGTCAGAAGAATGCTTTTAATGCGGAAGGTGTTCTTAATCTGGCAGATATGATCTGTGGGCGTCAATATGCCACTGTAAGTTATGGCTACTTTCAGGGTGGTGGTACGATGGTTGTTTCCACTCCCACAGAATTGCCATGGGGTTGGGGTTGGGCGGAAAATATCACATTTGGTAGTGCAGATGTGGAGATAAACAGCTTTTATATGCAAACTCAGTTTAAATATTATGGTATGTCTTTAGCTCAAAGAGTGCAATATGGAAAACAGACTTTTCCATGGTTCCATTATTATTTAGGGGGGAATTATGATCATTTGTTACAGATCTGGCGGGGAGAAAGAGAGGGCAGACAGGTGATAACATTTGAGGTGCCACCAAATACAGGTCAGTTATTAGTTGTGGCAGGAAATGATATTGAGTTATTTGATTATGAATTGCAATCACCGGATGGCATTAACTATGATGAGAGCAATTGCAGTTATAATCAGTTTGATAGTTCACTGCAGACTGTTATAGTAATAGATGCTCCGCAGTCGGGTGATTGGGATTTTGTTACTGATGAAGAAGGTGAAATCATCACGGAATTTCGTTGTCTTGATCAGCAGCCTACTACGTTGGTTTCACAGCCGGAAGATAGAGGAATGCGTAATAATACCGTTTCACTGAGTTTTAATGATTACAGTGATACGCTCAGTGTGCAGGTTTATTATGATACTGATAACCGTCATTTTGACGGGGTACTGATCCAGGAATTTGAACTCTTGAATAATTCACAATTGGAATTTGAGTGGTATAATGAAGAAATACCGGATGGTGAATATTTTATTTATACACGGATAAGTGATAATGCCAATGCCCCAGTTTTGCAATATGCCCCAGGAAGTATCATAGTTGATAATGTGGAGGTGGAGATACCTCAGAACGTTAATGCTGTTCAGGATGTTGACGCTGTTAACGTGAATTGGGATGAAGCAGTTAGTGATGAAGTATATATGGCAAAAGTATATTATGAAGATGCTGCTAATGGTTTTGTGGATGTAAAATGCGTAGCTGGAGAAAATGAAACGACCTTGAATGGACTATCTGAAGGGCATCCATACAATATTTATGTAGTATTTCTGGATGGTGAATATAATGAAAGCGATGCTTCTGAGGTAGTAGAACTGGTTTATTATTCTCAGCAGCGGAATAATCCACCATATTTCTTGATGGATGATGAGATTGTTTATGACTTTATTGCTAATGAATATGGCGAGATAGAGCTTATTGGTGGTGATGCTGATGGAAACAATCTAAGTTATAGCGTGTTGGATAATGATATTGGACTTAGCATTAGTGGTGATATGTTAAGCTGGACGCCCTTGCATGATGACCGCGGAGTGCATCTTATGAAAATAGTGGTTAGCGATGGAGCTTTGGCTGATACTACTTCTTTGCAGTTATCGGTTCTTACTCAAGAGCAGGCAGCTGTACAGCTTAAGTTCAATTCGCCGAATCTCTTTGAAGAAGATAATATGTATGTGAAGCTAAAGAATTTCCGCTGTGAAGATGCCCTGCAGTCCGTAACGTTGGAAAATATGGTTTCAGGCGAAAGCGAAGAATTAGAGCTGCGCAAGGTGAATAAATTTGATTATATCGGTGAATTTGAGCTTTCCTTTAGAAGCAGAACCATGCTCTGGGTAGCAAATGGTGACACGATCAAAGCTGAATATGAATATGACGGCAATACATATCAGGCTTTTGCCGTATATGACAGTCTGCAGCAATATTCTGATGATCTAGCACCAGATGCTATAACTGATCTGGAAGCAAACTTGAATGCAGAAGATCAGATTGTCCTCAACTGGACAGCCTCAGGAGATGATGGCTTTTCAGGAAATGCCTATCATTACGATATTCGCTACAAGGGAGAGCCGATCGTAACTGAGGATGACTGGCTCTGGGCTCAGCAGATAACATGCGACCTTTATCCGATGGAAGCTGGTGAAATTGAAGAATTCAGCTTTAATATCAGCGAACTGGAAAATATTGCCGGATATGACAGCCTTTTCTTTATGATCAAAGCAGAAGATGAAATGCAGAACTGGAGCGAAATGAGCAATAATGCTACTTTGCGTTTCTTATTACCGCCAGCTAATGTAAATGCGGAGCTTACTGATGATTACTGTGCTCAATTAACCTGGACAGGTAACGACACCCGTAGGCAGAGCAGGCAGGAAGTAGAATTCCTCTATTACAATATTTACTGGAAATTAGATGATGGTGTGATGCTGCCACTGGTATCTGAAATTACTACTACAAGCTATACAGATACGCTTTTCTGGCAGCCGGATGGGAATTATACTTATGCCGTGCAATGCGTTTACAACAGCGGGAATTCATCGCGGACAGAATCAAACGCAATCGAACTGGAGCGTTTTACTGACCTGCGAGTTCTTTGCACCTTAAGTGATACCACTAATTACGAAGGCATAGAATTTTCTTTAACTGGCTTAGACAGCGTTTATGGACAGACTTTGACTGATACCACTAATCTCTTTGGATTATTATTATTGGCTGATGTATATAAAACAGAGTATCTGGTAGAAATAAATAAATCAGATTACCGTCCTTATTCTGATACGCTTTCTATCGATGATAATAATAATATCTATGATTTTGAATTACAGAGGCTTCTTTATGGTGATATAAACCTGAATGGTGAAGTAGAAAGCTTTGATGCTTCCTTAGTGCTGCAATATTTCTGTTTATTAGAACCTCAGGGAATGCCATTGCCGTGGGCTGAATGGTTGATAGAAAAAGCAGATGTAGATGGAAATGGTGCTGTCGAAGCCTATGATGCAGCGTTGATTCTCAGGTATGTAGTTGGCTTGATTGATGAATTTCCTGCTGAAGAATAAATAGGAGGATTATCAACCACAGACGACACAGACTACACGGACAATGTTTGAAAGAGAAGATTAGTATATTTTAAATAGTTAATTCTTTTTTGTCCGTGTGGTCGGCGTGGTCAGTGGTTTGCAAAAAAATAGTTTAGACTTTGGAAGGCATAGAAATACCCAGAAGTAAGAAAGAATTAGCCAGAAAAAGATAAACACAAAACTAATTTCCCCTTCATCATGCATTATAGAACTTTTTCATCTTTACGTTGACGTTTTCATAGTATTCTTTGAATAATGTTAAAAAATATTTGGAGCTGATATTGTATGGATAGCTTAATTCGCAGATTTCCCCCTGATGAGAGGTTCACAAAGAATATCATGGCAGTTAATGAAGTGCCTGCCAGAGCTGGTGAATATTGCGAAATCCCATCTCAATTATCAGATGCAATAAAAGATATCTTGGCAGACAGCAATATCAATAAGCTGTATAGTCATCAGGGAGAAGCCATCAATCAGGCATTAGCTGGTTGTCATCTGGCAATTGCCACTGGAGTAGCCAGCGGGAAGAGTTTGTGCTATCAATTACCGGTTTTGGATAGCTGGCTGAGAGATAATGAATCCCGCAGTATGTTCCTGTATCCCACTAAAGCACTTGCGCAGGATCAAAAGCGAGAACTGGCAGAGCTGCTGAGCAGACTGATGGAGATAAGCGGCAAGCCATGTGGCGGGATTGGGATCTATGATGGTGACACGCCTGCAAGCCAGCGAAAAATGATCTCTCAAAGGTCTAATTTCATTTTCACAAATCCTGATATGCTGCATTTGGGGATAATGCCTCATCACACGCGCTGGGCGAAGTTTTTTAGTAACCTGCGCTATGTGATAATTGATGAAGTGCACACTTATCGAGGGATATTTGGCTCGCATTTCACTAACGTTATCCGCAGATTAAAACGAATAGCTGCCTTTTATGGTTCACATCCGCAATTTATCTGCACTTCTGCGACCCTGGCAAATACCAGTCAATTCATCACAAAACTAATAGAAGAAGAAGTTCAGGTGATAGATAAAGATGGTTCACCACAAGGAAGAAAGTCCTATGTACTATATAATCCGCCCCTGGTCAATAGGGAGCTTTCCATTCGCCGATCAGCCATGCTGGAAACAATTGCTCTGGGTGAATATTTTACTGAAACAGATCAGCAGAGCATTATCTTTGCTCACACTCGCAGAATGGTAGAGCTGATAGTGAGTTATTTACAGCGTAATCTAAAAAATCCTGGCAGTGTACTGGGTTATCGCAGTGGATATCTGGCAAAGCAGCGTCGTGAGATAGAATCCGAAATGAAAGCTGGTGATATCAACACAGTAGTTGCCACAAGTGCTTTGGAGCTGGGGATAGATGTAGGTGGACTGGATGTGATAGTGATCAATGGTTATCCGGGCAGTATTGCCTCCACATTGCAGCAATGGGGTAGAGCTGGGAGGACAGGTGCTGATTCACTGGGAATACTGGTAGCTGGCTCAGATCTTATTGATCAATACCTGGTGAAACATCCTGAATACCTATTTAAAGGCATCCCCGAGCAGGCATTGATCAATCCTGATAACCCCTTCATTTTATTGCATCAATTGGAATGTGCCCTGTTTGAGAAGCCATTCCGCAGCGGAGAAGGGTTTGGTGCACTTACTGGAGCAGAAACTGATCAATATCTTGACCTTTTGCAAAAATATGGCAAAGTTCATAAATCAGGTGATAAATATCTCTGGAAATCAGATACCTATCCAGCCAGCAGTATTTCATTGCGCACAACCGGTAGTGGGGAATATTTGCTTCAGTGCGAAGGTCTGGTGATTGGTAAAGTAGATGAAGCAAGTGCCTACTGGATGGTTCATCCCCAGGCAGTATATATTCATAATGGGCAGTCATATCTGGTTATGGAACTTGATTTTGAAAAGCATTTAGCGCTATTGGATAATCAACCTCTTGATTATTATACTCAATCTATCAGTAGAACTGATTATGAGCTACTGCAGGAAACTGGCAGAGATAAAGAAACAGGGGCAGATAAATATCAGGGACAGGTGCGCGTGGAACGCCAGGTGACAGGATTTAAGCGCATCAAATGGGGCAGTCAGGAAATACTGGATCAGGCTTCTCTGGAAATGCCGGTTACGGAAATAATTACCATGGCATACTGGTTTAGTCCCACAGATGAGACAATCGAGAAATTAAAGGTTTCCGGAAACTGGAATAATACGCCTAATCACTATGGTGCCGGCTGGAAGAAGCTGAGTGAAAAGGTAAGATCGCGAGATGGATATGCCTGCCAGAATTGCGGGATATCGGAAACGGATAAGGCTTTTCATGTACATCATAAAATTCCTTTTAAGCAGTTTGTGAATCGTTATGAGGCAAATAGAGAAAGCAATCTGATCACACTCTGCCCAACTTGTCACCGTCTGGCGGAGCAGGAAGCTTATGTGCAAAGTAGTCTGGCAGGACTGGGCTGGTTGCTGCAGAATATAGCTCCTCTTCATCTGATGTGTGACCGCTCAGATATCAGTGTGGACGTGCAGCAAAACAGCAATCTTACTGAAGGCAGACCGGCGGTGATATTCCATGATACTGTCCCCGGCGGGATAGGGCTTTCCACCCGCATCTATTCACAACACAAAAAGATATTGGCACAAGCACTGGAAATAGTTAATGGCTGCGAATGCTCAGCAGGCTGTCCTGCCTGCACTGGACCTGTGGCAGAAAGTGGGGAAGGAGCTAAGGTGAAAGTGAAAGAACTGCTTAAATATCTGGTGGAGACTGATGTTTGATCTGGAAAAGATATTAAAGGATACCTTAGAGGATAAACGCATCAAGAAGGATATATATAAAAATGCTCAAGAGCTGACTGAAGTATTACCGGGAAAATATCTTAATAAAGCAAATACAGTATATAAAGCTGAATATATCTATCAATTACCTCTTGCTTACGGAAGTAGTCAGTTAACCAGATTTAATATACCAGAAATCATCTTAAGCTGGGCAGGGATAGAAAAAGCAGTTCCGCTCAATAAATTATTGTTTTATGACACAGAGACAACGGGCTTGAGCGGAGGAGTGGGCACCTGGGCATTTCTCACGGGAATAGGCAGATTTGCGGATGACCAGTTTATAGTAAGTCAATATTTTATGCTTGATCCGGGCAGTGAAGATGAATATCTCAGTGAACTGGCAAAGGAATTTACTGATGATATTATTCCGGTATCCTTCAATGGGCGCAGCTATGATTCTAACCTATTGAATTCACGGTGCATAATGAATGAGTTGAAGCCATTTTTGACCAATCAGCCAGATATAGACCTTTTGTATCTGGCACGCAGATTATGGCGCAAGGAATTAGGCAGGTGCAATCTGGGTTATCTTGAGGAACAGCTTTTAGGAATTATTCGTGATCCTCAAGATGATCTACCCTCTGAGGATATTCCTGAATTATATTTTGAATATCTGGAAACAGGTGATGCTGGACTGCTGGATAGGGCATTTAAGCACAATGTCAGCGATATTATTTCCATGCCGGTACTTTTTGCCTTGATAGCAGAAATGATCAATTCCCAGAAACCTGAGGGTATTGATGAATCAGCGCTGGCGCGTTTATATCGTGATCTGGGATATGAGATTGAAGCAGAAGAATGCTTTAAGAAGGGACTTACGGGTAATCATGCAGATATTTGCCGTGCTCAGCTTTCCTATCTATATAAAAGACAAAATAGACTTTCTGAGGCCATTGCTCTTTGGGAGGAAGCAGCAGAATCTGAGATATATGCACGTATTGAACTGGCAAAACATGCTGAACATAAGAGCAAAGATTTCTCGGCAGCTCTTGAATGGACTCAGCAGGCAATGAAACTGGCTTATGAGCTGGAATTCGTTGATGGCAGGCAGATATTTGAATTGCAGAAACGATTAAACAGGATTAGGCATAAGATTGAGCGGAATATTGACAACTAAACCAGAGATCAAGGTAAGTGTAAGGTCGCTGATAGAATTTTATTACCGTCAGGGTGATCTTGACCTGGTCACTTATATGAGTAATAGCCGCATGTTGCAGGGCACCCGTGCTCATCAGAAATTGCAGAAAAGCAGACCTCCAGAATACGAATCAGAGATATCACTTTCTTATATTAGAGAATCAGATGAGTTCAATTTACTGATCCGCGGTAGAATGGATGGCTTATACCGCCGGGAAGATGGCATTATTCTGGAAGAGATAAAATCTATCACTCAAGATCCTGATCAGATTGGCGAGCAAAGCTGGCTGCATTGGTGGGGACAGGCGAAAATTTATGCTGCCATATTCTGTGAGCAGGAGAATCTGGTAAAAATAGACATCCAGCTTGCGCTCTATCATCTGGATAAAAAGAAAGAAACCATTATTAAAGAGAGTTTCACATCACTGGAGTTGGAATTATTCTTTGAGCAGGTAATTGGCAAATATCTTATCTGGGCAGCCAGACTCTCAACCCGTCAACAGCAACGCAATATATCGCTGGAAAAGCTGGAATTTCCTTATTCATCATATCGTAAAGGTCAGCGAAAGATGGCTGTGCAGGTATATAATGCGATCCGTGAGCAAAGCCAGCTACTGGTGCAGGCTCCCACGGGCATAGGCAAGACCATGGCAGCGATCTTTCCGGCGTTTAAGGCAATAGGAACCGGGTTAGTTGACCGCATATTTTATCTTACTGCGCGCACTACTGGTAAAAATATTGCAGCCCAGACAACCGAGATATTGGCAAATCAGGGCTTGGATTGCCGGGCAATAGTGCTCACTTCCAAAGACCGCATCTGCTTTAATCCCGAAAAAGCCTGTCATCCTGATGATTGCCAGTATGCCAAAGGGTTTTATGATCGTCTGGAAGCAGCGATTGATGAAGCATTCCCTATCAAAATATATCATCGGGCAACTATTGAGACTATCTGCCGAAAGCATCGCATCTGTCCCTTTGAATTTTCCCTGGATGTGGCGCTTTGGTGCGACCTGATCATTTGTGATTATAATTATGCCTTTGATCCTCGGGTGTATCTGCGCAGGTTCTTTGAAAATATTGATGAGCGCTATACCTTTCTGGTTGATGAAGCACATAATCTGGTGGATAGGGCAAGGGAAATGTTCTCCCGTGAACTGCTTAAAAGCCAGACTCTGGCTGTACGACGTACAATCAAAGGGAAACTCCCGGAAATATATAAATTGATCAGTAAATTGAATGCCACTTTTCTGGATTATAAAAAGGAAATGGAATCTGCTGAAGAACACAGTCTGGATAAACCTGATGCCTTAGAACTTCCCGCAAGAAAATTTATCAAAGGAACTGATAAATGGCTGGCTATTAATCAGCAGACATCATATCGCGCGGAACTGCTGGAATATTATTTTCTAGTAAATGGCTTTCTCTGGGGACTCGATAATTATAGCAGCAGTTATCGTACGCTGTATCAAAAAGAACGAAGTGAACTGGCAATTAAGCTTTTTTGCCTTGATCCTGCTGATTCTCTGGCAGAATGCCTTACCCGTAGCAAAAGTGTAATCTTTTTTTCCGCTACTCTTACACCTTTTAATTATTATCAGGAGCTTTTTGGCTGCCAGCCGGAAGCAAAAACTCTCAATCTTCCGTCTCCCTTCCCTGCTCAGAATCTTACTATCTCAAGGTCAAGAATTCAAACCAGATACCGCAGCAGAACCCATACAATGGGACAATTAGCTCAATCTATCACTGATTTTCTGGCTCGACAAAAAGGAAATGCTCTGGTATTTTTCCCCAGCTACCGATATTTACAGGATGCTCTGGAAATCATCCAGCAAAACGAGCATAAGCATCAATTACTAATTCAGCGATCTGGGATGACAGAACCTGAACGTGATGAATTCCTGGCAGAATTTCAGAAAGCAGATACGCTTACAGCCGGATTTGCCGTGATGGGTGGTGTGTTTGGCGAAGGTATTGATCTGGTGGGAGATTATCTCACTGCTGCCGTGATCGTGGGAGTGGGATTGCCCGGAATTGATCTACAGCGAGACCTTATCCGTAATTATTATGAAGATAAGGCAAAAGGGTATGATTATGCTTACACTTTCCCAGGGTTCACGCGTGTATTGCAGGCAGCCGGAAGAGTTATCCGCACAGAAAATGATATTGGCAGTGTCCTTTTGATAGATGACCGTTTTTTCACCATGCGCTACCGCCAACTTTTCCCAAAATGGTGGCAACTCACCCGATAAAATAATCTTATAATTATTTTCTCCACTTGTAAAGAGTAAGGATGCGGAGTTCTGAACGTATTTCGGGCAGGACTTCTGGGATCCGGTAGGGGCTGGGAGGTTTAAACTGTCGTCCAGAAGTCATATCCGGTGTACCGTTCATAACTCCTGACTTGGCTGGGTGGTTTGAATTGT
>JAVCCT010000149.1 GCA_030765325.1 Candidatus Stygibacter frigidus
GTGATCATTGAATATGATGGTGATATTGACGGAGAAAAGATAAACGTCAGGAAATTTGGTGAAGTGGAATATTTTAATGTATATGAAATGAACAAAGTATTCCGGGCAATTATCACTCCAGACCTGCTGGATGGCAGATTGCGGGTAAATATGTATGAAAAGGAAATCATCTTTTTATTACAGTCAAGTTATGTAACCGCAGGTAGAGAAGTGTATAACATGACTTTTCCTGTGATACTCAATGAGACGAAGTATTACATACCGGTAAATTTTCTGCAGGAGATATTACCCTTGCTTTTCCCAGAACAGGTTGTTTATATGATTGATGAGATAATAGCACCCATTCCGGTGGATAACACGATCAAGACTATCGTGATCGATCCCGGACATGGTGGCAGAGACCCAGGTGCTGTAGGATTTTCTAAAAAAAATTATGAAAAAGATGTTACTCTGGTAATAGCTCAGAGACTTCGTGACAGGATAACTCAGAATACTAACATTAAAGTATATCTTACCAGAGAAGATGATCGTTTTGTGTCATTACGGGAAAGAACTGAATTTGCCAATGAGGTGAAGGCAGATCTATTTGTCTCTATTCATATCAATGCTCATACTGACAAAGATGTTTCCGGGATAGAAGTATATTATCTAAGCACTGCCATAACAGATGATGCCCGTGCAACTGAAGCACTGGAAAACGCGGTTGTATATCATTATGAAGGCGGGGAAGAAGCTCTTGCTAAATATAATGACCTTGATTTTATTCTCACAGATATGGCTCAGAACGAGCATCTCCAGGAAAGTCACGATCTTAGTGTAAATTTACAGAATAACCTTGTAGAAGTAACTGAGAGCAAAAATAGAGGTGTTAAACAGGCAAATTTCTATGTATTGCGCGGTGCTTTCATGCCAGCAGTATTAATAGAGACAGGCTTTATAACCAATAAATATGAAGAGCGTAAACTGGTGAAATCAGATTATCAGAATAAAATTGCTGAGGCTCTGTATCAGGGAATTGATAGTTTCGTTCGGCGGATAGAGTTAATGCATTGATCCGCATAAGAGTCACATTTAATTATTCATCAAAGAATTAGATAAAGGTAAAAAGGGACATAAACAGGGCATAAATACCCCAAAATATATATTTTATAATAAATAAATGTAAAAGTATTTGACACATATTCCGCTTAACCTTTTTTGTCATCGTTAATTAAGAATATATGGAGGATTGGGAATGCCTAATCATAAATCATGTGAAAAGAGACTGAGGCAGGAGAAGAAAAGAGCTGCTCGTAATCATTACGTGAAAAAGACTATAAATACTCTTCAGAAGCAAATGCACAGTGATGCGCCTATTGAAGAAAAAGAGAAAGTATTGCAGGAAGTTTACTCAGAGCTGGATAAAGCTGCCAAAAAGGGAGTTATCCATAAACGCACGGCATCTCGTCGTAAATCACGTTTAGCAGCACATTTTAATAAAGAAAAAAATAGCACAAAAGAATAGTGCAAACTAAATAATTGGGCAGGTCATCTAACCTGCCCTTTTTTATTGACTGGTTTTTTACTATAATATCTGATTGCATTTCAATAAACTAAATTCAGGAGGATAAATGCAGGAATATCTGCTTTATATAATTATTGCATTAGTGGTTGTGGTTGGGTTGATCATTTGGCTGATTCTAAATAAAAGAAATAGAAAAGAAGAAGTAATCTCTACTGGGAAGATCGATAAGAAAGAAAAGACAAAACAGGTTTCGCTTCAGCAAAAATTAACCAAAACGAAAAGTGGGTTCCTGGGTCAGATAGCGGAACTCTTGAAACTAAGTGGTAAAGTAGATGAGGAATTGCTTGAAGAACTTGAAGAAGCTCTCATTAAAGCTGATGTGGGCGTGACAACAAGTTGTGATATAATAGACAAATTACGGGATAAGATCAAGGAAGATAAAATAACTGATACCCAGATAATCCAGAGCACTCTTATCAAGATCATTAAAGATATGATGCTGTCAGATTATGCAGGAAAGCAACCTGGTATCTTTGTTAATGATACAAAACCCTTTGTGATCTTATTTACCGGTGTCAATGGTGTGGGCAAAACTACTACTATAGGCAAATTGGCAAAACGTTATGTGGATGCTGGCAAATCAGTATTAATGGTCGCAGCAGATACTTTCAGAGCAGCAGCTATTGATCAGCTTGCCATTTGGGCAGAACGAGCAGGTGCTGAGATATCTCGTCAAGATCAAGGCTCTGATCCCTCTTCAGTTGTGTTTGATGGATTGAAAAAAGCTCTGAGTAGAAAAATAGATATTGTCCTGATAGATACTGCCGGTAGGCAGCACACTAAGATCAATCTAATGAATGAATTAAATAAAATCGACCGGACAATCAAGAAAGTGATTCCCGATGCACCTCACGAATCTCTATTGGTAGTAGATGCTACAACTGGGCAAAATGCTTTAACTCAGGCAGAAATATTTGATAAGGCAACGAATCTGAGTGGGATAGTTCTCACAAAACTTGATGGCACTGCTAAGGGCGGTATTGTGATAGGAATCAAGCATCAGCTTGATGTACCAGTAAAATTAATTGGTGTTGGTGAAACTAATGCCGATTTACGGGATTTCTCAGCAGATGAGTTTTTAAGGGCAATATTTGATTAGAATAATCTGCTAAGATTGTTTATTTATATATCTTATGTCCAAAGGGAGTGTGATCGTAAAGATAGCTCCCTTTTCGTGATTTACAGCTTTAATTTTTCCCTTCATGTGTTTCTCTATAATCGTTTTGCTCATATATAACCCCAAACCTGTTCCATTAGTATCCTGCTTTGTAGTGAAGTAGGGATCAAAGACTTTTTCCAGAATTTCAGTAGGAATCCCACCAGCATTGTCTTTAATAATGATTTTTACTTTGTTTTCCAGAGTTTCCAAAAAAATATGGATATTTGTATCTTCTGCTTTATTTTCTTGAATAGCATCTTTGGAATTATTGAGTATATTGATCAATACCTGTGAAAATTCTCGGGCATAACTGGTAATTGTGGATTTATTTAATTCAGGAATAATTTCTATACCCTGTTTGCCATACATATCTTTAAGGATATTGATAGTTTTCATGATCTGAGCATCTAATTCAAAAGGCATGGGCATATTGTCAGGAGAAAAGAAATCTCTAAAATCATCAATTGTCTGCGACATGTGATTGATCACGGACATGCAAAGGTTAATTTTTTCTGAGAGATATTCTCTGCTGATCTCACCAAAATCCCAGGCATCGAGAAAATCCTGGATGATCACAGCTATTGAGTTCAGGGGTTGTCTCCATTGATGAGCAATATTTCCAATCATTTCACCCATGGCAGCTTGACGTGATTGACGGATCATTAATAGGTCTTTATCTCGCAATTCAGCTAAGCGGATATCCACTTCTTTTTCCAGTTTATTCTTAAGGTCGGTCAATTCCTGATTAGTTTCTTCCAATTCCAGGGCAATGGTTTTCAAACTATCAATATTATAGACAATCCCGATCA
>JAVCCT010000293.1 GCA_030765325.1 Candidatus Stygibacter frigidus
CACCTGTTGTTTGAACTAATCCATCCAGATCAGTTATATTCAGCCGATACATAAAATGATGAGCATACAGACCGTCAGTAAAAAGATTACTGATTGCTTCCGTAAGCCTGAACTGATAGCAATTACCAACTACCAGACCAGTTGCTGGAGCCAGGATATTAGTCCCGATCAAACGCCGGTCAGAAACCTGTAAATTGCCTTCCTGCTGCTCTTTATCTCGATATTCAATTTCTATATATTCTATGGCATCATTCACTTTGCCATCTTCCATAGCAAAGCTGAAATCCAGTTCAGGACTTTGCAGCCAGCAATTGCCATCTATGATATACCAGCCCTCAGAATTAGTTTCCCATTCAGTAGTCGCATCTCCAGAAAAAGTATGAATACGAAGTCGATATTCTTCCAGATTGGCAAGATCGATAATTAACTGCTGCCGGTAAACCAGATCATTAGCAGAAGACTGCTCAATAGTTTCTCCGTTTAATATAAATACTCCAGATGACGGGTTAGAATTTTCCTCAATTGGATTATGAAAGCTGCAGGATGCAATAACAACTAATAGGGCTAATAATAAAATCTTATTCATGTTATCCTCCACAAACATATTATCAAAATAGCAATTATACTTGTCAAGCAAAAAAGTAAAATATTATGGACAGAATGGACAGAATAGACTCTATGGACACGTCCATTCTGTCCATTCTGTCCATTTTGTCCATTTTGTCCATTGAGTCCATAAGATTTAATACATCCTCTGCTCCCACACCTGATCACTTACGCCATACCGCAGATAACCCGCAGCTTCCACCAGATCACCCAGGCTTTCGATTCCCGGTAGCCAGTTATCTGGCGCCAGATGCTCCAGATCAAAGCTCATCTCCGCTGCTGCCCTCATTACGGCACTTGTCCATAAATGCAGGATACCAGTAGCTTTCCGTGTTATCTTGATATGGTTATCCAGCCATTTGGTTTGATATATCTGCCAGGCTGGCAGAAAACTGCTTGACACTTCTTTCCAGCAACTACTAATGTTTGGGTAGATTAAGCAGAAATAGTGAGTTTGCGGGTTATCCTCATGGCTTGCTGCGCCCCGTGAATACATCATATTAGGCAGTTTACCCTGATAAATATAAAGATTTTCTGCTGCCTTGCCAGACACACTGCGGATATAGGTAGTTCCTTTCAAACAGCGTGGATAACGTTTCAGGCTGGTAAAATCCGGTTCAGGAAGGGTAAGTATCTCTTCCAGATGTGCATCAAACCAGGCGTTGTAAACGCTTTCCAGCTCTGATCCCTCTGATATCACGATCACTTCCCGCTCACTGTATAATTCTCCATTGTGCCAGCATTCAAGCTGATAACTGCGCTCAGATGCAAAACTATATGATTCCTTAGTGCGCGGCGCTAGTTTCCTGATGAAGCCCATGCCATTAACTTTTATTTCATATTCGCCTTTTTCCCTTAGTTTATAAAAGGTATTGCAGGTGAATTTATATTCTCCAGCATACACAAAATAGGGTGTGTAATAATATATTTTATTGATAAGAGCTTTATAGTCAGTATAGCGTGGATTAGAGATGGTGGCTGCCTTTCGGGCAATAGCATCACTGCGCCTGCTCAGCACAGTAGGCTGATATTTCTCCTTATATTCATAGAGATAGCTGTACCGCTCACCGTTCCGCTTCCGTCGGTAAACCGTATCTCCCAGTTTGCCGAAGATAGTAAAACGCCTCTGAATATAATCTGAATATCCACTGATCCTTGCCATAATAATGCACCTCATAAATAAATTAATATTGTCTCCAGAAATGACAAGTAATAAATTAAAAAAAATGGACGAAATGGACACTATGGACACTATGGACGAAGTCAAAAAACAGCATTCTCAGCAAATTCTCCTCAATCTCCACTCCCAACCCACACTCCTTCCATCCACAACGTCCATCCTGTCCATAATGTCTATTAAATCCATAGTGTCCATAAATCCACTACCAGCAGAAGATAGGTGGTTAATGGGTGCGAAATGGGTGGGGGAGAAGTTTTTCCTTTACAGTTATATGTGGATAAATTATAAAAATCAGGTAATGAAATATTTAGTTCAGGAGTAGAAATGAAGAAGCTAGTATTGGCAGAGAAACCTTCTGTGGGCAGAGATCTGGCAAAGACACTGGGATGCACGAAATCTAATAAAGGTTATATAGAAGGGTCAGAATATATAGTTACGTGGGCACTGGGACATCTGGTTACGCTTGCTGAGCCACATGATTATAACACGGACTGGAAGCGCTGGGAGATGAAATATCTTCCTATGATCCCGGAGAAAGTGAAGCTTAAGGTGATGAAGCAGACTTCACAGCAATTCAGGATAGTGAAGGAGCAGATGAGAAGACCTGATATCGTGGAAGTGATCATAGCTACAGATGCAGGTCGTGAGGGAGAGCTGGTGGCACGGTGGATAATAAAAAAGGCAGGCTGGAAAGGTAATGTGAGCCGGCTATGGATATCATCCCAGACGGAAAAGGCGATCAAAGAAGGCTTTAGGAATCTGAAACCGGGCAAGCAATATATCCCTTTATATCAGGCAGCTCAGGCACGGGCAGAAGCTGACTGGCTGGTGGGACTGAATGTGACCAGAACATTGGTGTGCAAATATCATTCGCAATTATCAGCCGGCAGGGTGCAGACCCCAACTTTGAATATGATAGTAGAGCGTGAAAAAGAGATCAATAATTTTATTGCCAAGCCGTTTTGGCGAATTGTGGCAGATCTGGATGGACTGAGTCTGGATTGGCAGAATTCCAAGGGAGTATCACGTTTTTACGATAAACGGGAAGCTGAGGCGATGCTGGCAAAATTACGCAGTAAACCAGCAATCGTGGAGAGTGTGAAGAAATCGAAGAAAAAGGAAAATCCTCCGCTGGCTTATGACCTCACGGAATTGCAGCGGGAAGCCAATAAACAATTTGGCTATAGTGCCAAGCAGACATTGACATTGGTGCAATCGCTTTATGAGCGTCATAAGATATGTTCCTATCCGCGTACTGATTCCAGATATATAACTGATGATATAGTGGCTACTCTGCGGGAGAGATTGCATGCTGTGAACGTGCATCCCTGGAATCTGGCTGTGGCACCGCTATTGAAAGAGGAACTTAAGCCCGGAAAGCATTTTGTGGATAACAGTAAGGTGAATGATCATCATGCTCTGATACCCACAGAGAACAAAGTAAATCCAACAGCCTTGAGCATGGATGAGCGGAAGGTTTTTGACCTGGTCGTGAAGCGTTTTCTGGAAGTGCTATATCCGCCATATGAATATAGCGAGATCAGTCTGGCAGTTCGGATAGATGGGGAGTTATTTACTACCAAAGAAAAGCTGCCGCTGGTGATGGGCTGGAAGCTGGTATCTAAGGCAGTAACTCATGCCAGACCGCAACTGATATTTAAGATTGAGAAAATGAAAACCGGGCAGCAGGTAGTCGTGAAGTCTTTGACAATGCCGGAAGGGCGAACAACTCCACCTTCAAGATATACAGAAGCCTCACTGCTGGCAGCGATGGAATCACCGGGTAAGTTTATAGATGATGAAACGATGCGTGAATATGTGAAAGACGGGGGACTGGGCACTCCAGCTACCCGGGCAGAGATCATTGAGCGGCTGATCTCGGCATATTATATCGAAAGAAAGGGGAAGACATTATTCCCGACAGGTAAAGGGATGCAGCTTGTGGATCTGGTGCCTGAAAGCATGAAATCTCCGGAGCTGACAGCGAAATGGGAACGCAGGCTTACAGCAATAGCAAAGGGTGAAGAGAACTGGCTGAGATTTCTGGAGGATATCACGCAAAGCACGCGTGATCTGGTGGCTCAGGTGCAGAGTTCTGGCAGAACCTATAAAGAAGTTATCAGACCCGATGAAAAGGGTGGAGAAGATGATAAGCCGGGTTTACGACCAGGGCGCAAGAGCAGAAAGCAGAGAGAATTTGACAGCAGACTGGTAAATCAGTTTGGCAAGCAAAGGAAAAAGCAGCAGGATGAAGAGACACTGGGTGATTTATTTGATTTCTAAGTTACCTCCTGGATGGTCGATAGACCTCCGGGATGGTGACGATCAGATGTAAAGTATAACTATTTGGGATAAATGTGGATAAAAAGATATTATAACTGTCAACCATTCCGGAGGTCTGATGACCATCCAGAAGGTTTTGGAGGGGATTATTTTTCTTGACTGGTTGAGGAAAGCATTAATTTGTCCTGTCATGAAAAATATAGAGAAATTAAATACTACATTCATACGGCAAAAGCTGCATGCAAATGCTGAGCTTTCTGGTAAGGAGAGCAATACAGCAGAACTAATCCGTAAGTGGCTGGGGAAGCTGGGTTGCAGCGATATAATAGAAAATATTGGTGGAAATAGTCTGGTAGCAGTTTTTAACAGTGAAAGCTCAAGTGAAGACAGAAGTATAAAGGACAGTATGCTGAATACTTACAGTTGAAGATATAGTTTGGATAAAAAACTGAGGGATGAGAGGTTTTAAAGAAATAAATTGACATTGAATAGCGATATAATTATATATGCAATATATAATATGATGGGGGTACAGAGGTGACAGAAAGAGAACATGAGGCAATAATAAAAGATCTTAAGAAGAAAATCAAAGAAGTTAAAACATCTCCTAAAAAAGCGAGGGAAGTGATTAAAAACTGTGGCTTATATACTAGAAATGGAAACTTGAAGGCAAAGTATAAATAATGTATTCCTGTTTTCCCCAGATAATTTTAGGTTTTCATGGTTGCGATAAAGATTTGGGTGAAGAGGTATTAAAAGCTGAGAAAAGCATTCTAAAAAACAGCCAGAATACTTATGACTGGTTAGGGTCTGGGATATATTTTTGGGAGAATAATCATCTTAGAGCTTAGGATTTTGCTAATGAAATCAAAGAGTTTCAATTAAAGAATCGACCAATAATTAATGAACCTTATGCTATTGGCTCTGTGATAAATTTAGGAAGATGCTTTAATTTATTGGATAAAAAATACATTGATTATCTTAAATATGGTTATGACTTTTATGTGCAATCCACAAAGGAATCAGGCTCAGAATTACCTAAAAATAAAAATATAAGGAATAATGAAGATAAATTAATGAGGCACCTTGATTGTGCAGTAATTGATTTTACATTAAATTATCTTGAATCTATAGGAAAGAAATTTGATTCAGTAAGAGGTTTATTCAAAGAAGGAGAAGATATTTATCCAGAAGCTGGTTTCCAGAGGAAAAACCACATTCAAATCAGTGTCAGAAATCCCAATTGTATAAAGGGTTATTTCCGGATTTTATCCGCTGATAAAAAATTCAGATTGGTGTAGGCATTTTCCGATTCAGAGTTACTATTTTAGAAATTGTACATTTTATAAAGAATTGAAGCTTACTAAAAAGGTTTCTGATGAAGAAAAAACTGACTTTGATTACGAGACTGTTCAACCTAAGTTATTGATATCATTGCAGGTTTTCATTTTTTTGCAGTATAAAGTGCACTTATACATCAAAATTTGTCAATTTTTGTGAAATTGACATATTCCCTGAAGGGGAATAACTATAATAGCCCCGGGTTGTTGTATTTCGACAACCCGGGGTAAAATATACTCCCTACCACTTCTCCTTCCCCAAACACCGGCGCAGCCGATGTTTGGGGAAGAAATGCTTTATTATATTATTAACCCCAGGTAGTCACTTCGTGTCGACTTGATGCTATTAGGCGCAGCTGTTGTGAATCCTTTTCAGGGATAAATTAATCATAATAATTGAACAGTCTCCAAAATTTACAATTCCTAAGGTGATTATTTTTCTTGACTGGTTGAGGAAAGCTTTAATTTGTCCTGTCATGAAAAATATAGAGAAATTAAATACTACATTCATACGGCAAAAGCTGCATGAGAATGCAGAGCTATCTGGTGCGGAAAGCAAAACAGCAGAACTAATCCGTAAGTGGCTGGGGAAGCTGGGTTGCAGCGATATAATAGAAAATATTGGTGGAAAGAGTCTGATAGCAGTATTTGACAGCGGAAAACCTGGCAAGAATGTGATGCTACGGGCAGAGCTGGATGGATTACCAATTCAAGAAGTTAACGATATTTCATATAAAAGCATAACTGATGGGGTAAGCCATAAATGCGGTCATGATGGGCACATGGCTATATTATTAGCAGTTGCGGAATGGTTGCAGGTTAATCTGACCCGCTTGACCGGCAAAGTATATTTGTTATTTCAAGCAGCAGAAGAGACGGCTGGTGGTGCAAAAGCGTTAATGGCTGACAGCAGATTCAAGGCTCTTGCACCGGATTATATATTTGCATTGCACAATCTACCTGGTTTTAAGAAGCACAGTCTCATAATACGCGAGGGGGTATTTGCCGCAGCATCAATAGGCATGAAATTCTGGTTTACCGGCAGGACATCTCATGCGGGGCATCCTGAAAACGGGATAAATCCGCTTGATGCGATGCAATCTTTAGTAACGGGATTGAGCACATTATCTCAGCGGATTTGTGGATTCCAGGAGCGGGGACTGGTGACAGTGATCCATTTGCGTCTGGGAGAAGAAGCCTTTGGAACATCTCCGGGAAAGGGTGTGGTGATGGCGACTTTGCGATCGGCTGATGATAATCATTTGCAATCAATGGCACAATCAGCAGAGGAGCTTGCGGAAGGGCTGGCAGATATATATGAACTGCAGATATCAATCGAAAGAGTGGAAGAATTTGCAGCAACGGTCAATGATGAAGGGGCATATAAATATCTGGAAGTTGCAGCAGAAAAGAGCGGATTAGAGATCATCAGGCGCGAGAATCTATTTTCCTGGACAGAGGATTTTTCATTTTATGGTAGAGACTATGCGACCTGTTTCTGGGGCTTAGGCAGCGGAGAACAGCAGCCGCAATTACATAATCCAGATTATGATTTCCCGGATGAGATCATTGCCAGCGGAAAAGAGATATTTGTGAAATTATTAGAAGAGGTTTTACTGGTATGAGTCAAGGTTCATGGATAGAGATAAATAAGACAGCATTAGGTCAGAATCTACGTTATCTTAAGAAAAGACTGGGCAGCAAGGCAAAATTTGTATCAGTGATCAAGGGTAATGCTTATGGTCATGGGATAGAAGAATTTTTACCATTGGCAGAAGGATTTGGAATAGATTATTTTGCAGTATTTGATGCCTCAGAAGCGGAACGGGCGGTTCAGGTAAAAAAATCAGCTACAACAATAATGGTCATGGGCAGGATTGATAAAGAAGAACTCTCCTGGGCAATAGAAAACGGAGTAGAATTTTTTGTCTTTGATCTGGCACGGCTGGAAACAGCAGTGAGTATTGCCAAAGCTATAAATAAAAAGGCAAGAATCCATCTGGAAATAGAAACGGGTTTACATCGAACCGGTTTGGAAGAAAAAGAACTGGAAATAATAATAGATTTGATAAATAACAATCGGGATTATCTGGAATTGATTGGGATATGCACCCATCTGGCGGGAGCAGAAAGCATTGCCAATTATTTCAGAGTTCAAGAACAAATGGCAAATTTTGATAGAATAGCACAATATCTGGAAAACAGGGGCTTGCAACCGCATTTCAGGCATATAGCCTGTTCTGCAGCAGCATTGATCTATCCTCAGAGTATTCTGGATATGGCAAGGATTGGTATTGGTCAATATGGTTACTGGCCCAGTATGGAAACTAAGATGAATAGTCTATTATCAAGTGAAAATAAATTTACGCGTGATCCGCTGCACCGGATATTAAGCTGGAAAACCCGTGTGATGAGCATTAAGGAAGTGGCACCGGGTAATCATATCAGTTATGGAAATTCATATTTAACTACTAAGAAAACCGTGATAGCAACTATTCCTATCGGATATTCCCTTGGTTACAGTAGAAGTTTGAGCAATACTGGTCACGTTCTAATCCGAGGCAGTAAAGCTCATGTGATCGGATCAGTAAATATGAATGTCTTTCTGGTAAATATAACCCATATTTCAGGAGTGAAGACGGGTGATGAAGTGGTGTTGATAGGAAATCAGGGTAAGAATAAAATTTCGGTGGCAGGATTTTCTGAGCTTTCGAACCAATTGAATTATGAGGTACTTAGCAGGCTTCCGGCTTCTATACCGCGGAAAATAACAATAAACGGTAAGAAATAATATACTGAAATTGACCAGTCTGAGACCTTGCGGATGGTTGCAAACCTCCGCAATGGTTGACCGTTTTAATCAAAAGATTCTCATTGCCAACTGGATTATTTATCGAGATTTACAACCCTCTATTCTTTGATCAACCATTGCGGAGGTCTATCCACCATCCGCCAGGTTTTGGATGGTTTTCATGGAACACCAATAAAAACAGGTAATTTAGGAACTATTAGCTTGACAGGAGCGAGTAAATGTGAAATTTGATAATAAGGGGAAAAAACGTGGTCAGGTGGAAAAATGTTTAAAAAATTAATGAGTATTTTCTCAAATGATATAGCGATAGATTTAGGAACCGCTAATACTCTGGTATATAAGAAGAATGTGGGAATAGTGATAGATGAGCCATCGGTGGTGGCAGTGAGCACAGATAATAAACGAATCATAGCCATGGGTGATGATGCCAAAGCGATGCTGGGAAAGAATCCTGAAGAAGTGCGGGTGATCAAACCTCTTAAGGATGGTGTGATAGCAGATTTTCAGGTAACTGAATTGATGCTGAGAGATTTAATATTCAGGGCTCAGCGGAAGAAATTTTTACTAAAGCCCAGAGTACTTGTCTGCGTACCTTCAGGGATTACTGAAGTGGAAAAAAGAGCAGTTCGTGATAGTGCTCTTCATGCTGGAGCCAGAGAAGTGCATCTTGTATCTGAGCCCGTGGCAGCAGCGATTGGGGCAGATCTTCCAATAGACAAACCCCAGGGTAATCTGGTGATGGATATTGGTGGAGGGACCACAGAGATAGCCGTGATCTCATTATCACATATAGTGGTTCACAGCTCAATCAGAGTAGGTGGAGATAAGATGGACTCTGCGATAGTGAATTATCTACGAAAGAAGCAGAATATCTATGTGGGAATCCAGACAGCAGAGCGAGTAAAGATGGAGATCGGTTCAGCATATGTATTGGAAAATGAGGTGAGTACACAAGTAAGAGGCAGGCATATAGTAACAGGTTATCCTGTGACGATAGAAGTGAATTCTGCAGATATTAGAGATGCATTAAACGAAACAGTAACGCTGATGATAGATGCAGTGAAGCGATTATTTGAGAAAACAGCACCGGAGCTGGCAGCAGATATTGCACAAAGGGGAATAATACTAACAGGTGGTGGTGCCAAATTGAGGGGACTTGATCAGAAATTGCGGGAGGCAGTTGACCTGCCGGTGCACGTTATGCCGGAATCATTAACCTGCGTAGTGAAAGGAAGTGGACGAATTCTGGATAATCTGGAAGAATACCGTGAAGTATTGATCAAGAAAATAGACAATTGATAAAAGTCTATCGGATACTGATATTATTGGTACTTTCCCTGGTATTATTATTAGGGAGTCAGGAATCGCGTTATAAGAAAGCACAATTTTTAAGCAGGACAATATATTACCCATTTGTATCTTCAGTAAACTGGCTAAATTTAAATTATAAGATGGGCGAAGAGAATCTGAGATTACACGATATCATTTCACAGGAACAGATAGAGCTAAATAATCTGAAGCAGGAACTGGATAAATACCGTAAGCAGAATTTAGATTTAACAGCTCCAATTTATGATTACGTTTCCGCTGATGTGATAGGTAGTAATGGGGAATATGGGCAAAGATATTTTATCATAAATAAAGGTTCCAATAGTGGAATAAAGGTTAATATGCCTGTAATGTGTACAGAAGGGATCATCGGTAAGGTGGTAACTACCGGATTTAATTATTCATTATTGATGCCCTTTGACCACACGAACTTCAAACTGGGAGTGATGCTGCAGAAGAATTTTTTGCATGGACTGATGGAAGCTGATCTGGAAGGTAGAGTATATATGAATATGATGCGACTAGGGAGCGAAGTAAGCCCGGGAGACACGATAGTGACTTCCCATTTTTCACGTACATTTCCGGCATTTTATCCAGTAGGCACCGTGAGCAGTATCAAAATAGCTTCTGACAGATTGAATTTGAGTGCTGAGATAGATCCATTCAGTAATTTGCAATCAATGACAACAGTGATAGTGCTCTTATATGAAAGTAAAGATGATTATGAAAAAGAATTAGGAATAAAAGATGAAACCACAAATTAGAAGTTATCAAGGACGTGATTATATTAGAATACCGGTGAAGACACGAATAGTGTCACCTGAGGATGATATGTCCGAAATTATTAAGGAATATGCCGGGGATCAGATACAGGGGGGAGATATCGTCACGATATCGGAAAGTCCATTAGCTATCACACAGGGCAGAGCCAAGCCCTTGAGCGAGATCAAGCCAGGATTATGGGCGAGGGTATTATGGAGATTTGTATCCAAAGTACCTTATGGAATTGGGCTAAGAGCGCCAGCCAGCATGCAGTGTGCCATAGAAGAATGTGGGGCAGGGCGCATATTATTTGCTGCGATTATAGGTGGATTGGGAAGATTGGTTGGAAGAAGAGGTAAGGGGGATTTTTACCGCATAGCAGGAATGCAGGCAGCCTTGATAGATGCAGCAAGCACATCACCGGTGCCCCCATATGAAGAATGCGTGATCAAGGGACCGAAAG
>JAVCCT010000352.1 GCA_030765325.1 Candidatus Stygibacter frigidus
TCTAAAATCAAGTTCAATCACAAATCCTTATTTTGGCAAGAGAAAAAATAAAAATAGGAGATAAATTATTTAAATGTAAAACTTTACATTTTAATTGCATTTTATGAGGTCAGGTGTTCTGAAGTTAGGTTCAGCACCATTTTCCAGGAATATTTTTACGAATTCCAGGCTATCCTGCTGAATCGCAAAATAAAAACCTGAAGTACCATAATCATTAAACTGGTTTACATCGATTTGTTTAACCAGATATAAAAGGGTCTCAACATTGCCATTCCAGTGAATATTGATCAGTAGATTAGAGCCGGCATTATTTAGTTTCTGAATGTCACCGCCATGCTCCTGAATTAATTTGAGGGTGGTCAGGTCTCCAGTCGCCAGAAAAACAGGGGTTTCACCTTCATTATTGGTTTTATTAACGTCAGCACCTGCTGCTATCAGATATTCCACGCAGTCACTTTGACCTCTCATGGCAGCCCAGAAAATGGGTGTTCTGCCCTGATCATCTTCCTTTTCAATATCTGCTCCCTGTTCGATCAGATATTTCACAATATCCAAATGACCGTGCGTGCAGGCGGAGACAAGGGGAGTGACTCCGGAAACAGTAGTAGTATCTATAACAGCATTGCTTTCAATCATTTGCTTAACCAGAGGCAAATCACCATTTATCACAGCAAAAAATAACCCAGGCAATCCATTCATCTTAGTAATATTAGGATCTGCACCCTGCTCTAGGAGATAACTGGCAATTTCAGATTGATTTCTTACAAGGGCAAAGCAAAGAGCTGTGTTGTCATTATCATCTTTGCGGTCGATTTCTGCTCCATGTTCCACCAGATATTGGGTGATTTCCATAAATCCCAGGGCAGCGGCGTTTATGAGAGGATGGCTGCCTTCACGATCTCCGGAATGAACATCAGCATCTAAACCGATCAGGAGTTTTGTCATGTCCAGATTGCCAGCGCAAACGGCATAATTTAAGGGGCTAAGGACATTCTCGTTCTTTTCTTCCAGGAGGTCAGGTTGGGAAGTTACTTCTCTTTTGATGCCTTCCATATCGCTATCATCAATCATTGTGTGGATGATAGTGGCAGGCAGAACAGCAAAAAGGCAGAGGATCATCAGACATAGCAGGGTAATTTTAGACATAACAATTCCTTTTTTTTATTTCCCCCGAAATGTGTTAATATGTGAATATAGTTAGAAAAGCTTGTCAATGAAAAAATGTTCTAAGATTAAAAATGGACGGAATGGACAGGATGGACTTGATGGACGAAGTGGACAATGTACTGATCGTCAGGATTCTTGTTCGGGGTACAGGCAAAAATTCAGCTTAGTTGGTGGGATTTTAATTACAATTTAAAAAAAGTTCTTGACATGAGTGGCAGTCATAAAGAAATGAGTCCAACTCATATAAGATATGAGTGAGAGTCAGAAAAGGAGTTGTGATTTTATGCCAAAAATCATTGAGAATGTGCGAGAGCTGATAGTTGAGAAGGCTTATGAGCTTTTTATCAAAGAAGGTTATGACCATGTGAAGACGAGTCGGATCGCTAAGGAATGTAATATTGCAGCGGGTACGCTATTCAATTATTTTCCTACTAAATGGGATTTACTTTTGGAAATAATGATGAAAGTGAGTAAGAGGAATTATGAAGATTTTGTGGAAAAGCTGAAAGAGCCCAACAGCAGCTATGAACTGGTGAATCATTTAGTCGAAAATTTATATTATGTGATTGACCGTTTAGGCAAATTAAGCATGGATTTTTTTTCATTTATGATATCGCAGGATGGTTGTGATGAATCTAAAAAGACAGAGGAGCAGAAAAGAGATGAGGCAAAAGCGCTTGAACTATTAAAGCACAGCTTTCCTCAACTCAAGGATGCTTCAGATGAAGTAGTGTGGATGGCAACCAGAAGTTTTCAAGCCATGGTGATAACCACATATTGCCGTAATCATGAGATATTGCAGCAGAGGAAAGAATTCGTGTGCAATTCTTTTTTGGCAATACTTGATGATATAGAAAAAAAAAGTGAGAATCAGGAGGTTATGTGAAAGCACAATATTGCAAACTGATACTGTTAATATTATTCATTTCAGGAATATTGTATGGCTCAGAAGTTAATGTGATAGAATTGAGCTGGAATGATGTAGCGGATTTTGCCCGATATGATAATCTTAGTCTTAAGATGACAGAATATGATTATAAAACCGCTGATGCAGAAGTAAAGAAAGCGTGGGGCAGTTTTTTACCATCATTGGATTATCAGTGGTTATGGAGTGATGATGAAATGACCCAAGCCCAGATGTTCGTACCCGTAGATAATATGTTCATACACAGTTTGAATTTGAGTTATCCATTATTTACTGGTGGGGCGCGCTATGCGAATCTGAGGATGCAGCAGCATCTTAAAAGATCACTGGCAGCGGAATTGAAGGGAGCGGAATCAGATGTAGTGCTACAGAGCCTGCAGGCATATTATGGCGTGATCCTGGCAGGTAGTCTGGTGGGAGTATATCAAGAGGCAATGGAACTTGCTGAGCGCAATTTAAGGCAGGTAGAGAGTCTTAAAGAAGCAGGGACGGCGACAGAATTGTCAGTGATGCAGGCTCGGACCCGTTATTTTGAGACCATACCGCAATTGGCGAGTGCGCGTAATCAGCAGAAGCTGGCGGAAAATCAATTAAAGATGTTATTAAATATTGCTCTTGAAGATAGTATATTAATCACAGAAACAATGACGGAGCAGGAATTTATGGGGCAATATGCTAAGACCGATTTAGATGAATATAAGCTGCTGGCGCGAGAAAACCGGGTAGAACTTGAGCAGATAAAAAGCCAGAGCAAAGCAATAGGACAGCAGAAATTACTTGCCAGCAGTCAATTCATGCCTCAGGTAGTACTCACAGCAAGCAGAAGTTTTTATGCCTATAATGATAACTGGTGGATCAGTGCAGATGAATTTGCAGTCTATAACAGTGTGGGACTGGTAGTGCAGATGCCTTTATTTAGTGGAGGCTGCCGCTGGTATGATTTTAAACAGGCTGATTATGCTCAAAAGAAGATGGCATTAGCAGTGGATCTTACCACTGATCAGATAGAGCTGGAAGCTCAGCAGGCATATTACAATTATGCGGATGCGAGGGATAATCTGAAGAGTCAGGAAGAAGCATTGACGACATCAGAGGAGAGTTTGCGATTAGCCAATCTATATTATGAGGAAGGAATGGTGACCCAGACAGAAGTGCTTAATGCCCAAATGAGTTATACTCAGAATAAAGTGGCATTAACCAGTGGGATATATAATTACAATACCAGTCAGTTATCATTACTAAAAGCGATAGGTGATCTGGCAAGTATCTGGAATAAATAAAGCGAGGATAAAGTAATGAGAAGAATAGTATTATTGAGCATAGCGCTAATATTGATATTATTAACCGGTTGTAATAAAGATAATAATGAGGAAGCTAAGAAAGCAATACCAGTGATGGTTTATGAAACTCATCCAGAGGGAATTACCAGTTATATTAAGTTAAATGGCGGGTTGGAAGCCATCACCGATCTGAATTTATATGCTATGAGTTCAGAAAAGATCAAAGCCATTCATGTGAAAGAGGGTGATCATGTGAACAAGGGTGAATTACTGGTAGAGCAGGAAAGTGAAATAGCACAGGAAGGTGTGAGACTGGGACTTGCAGGAGTGAATTCTGCCAGAGCACAGCTTGATCTGGTGAATAATGATCATAAGCGGATGAAGAGACTGCTTGCTGAGAAGGCAATATCACAACAGCAATATGATCAGGTGGAAATGCAGAAAAGTGCAGCAGAGGCTGGTTTGGAGCTGGCAGAAGCGCAATTGCAGCAGGCAAGGCAGCAATTAAATTATACCAAGATATTTGCTCCAGCGAATGGGGAAGTGGCAATCATTAACTATCGTATGGGAGATATGGTCCCAGCTGGTGTACCTGTAATCAAGCTGATAAATGATCAAAGTATGATAGCAACTCTGCAGGCAGTGGAAGTGGATATCAGTAAAATATATATCGGACAGGATGTAGTTGCCCATTTCGCAGCATTTGATAATGAAGAATTCCCGGGTAAGGTGATAACGATTGATAAGGCACTGGATCCTATGACGCGTACACTTGAAGTGGAAGTATTATTTGATAATAGCGCTGGAAAGATGAAATCAGGACTATTTGGGGAATTTATGTTTATTACTGATAAACGAGAACAAGTAATCGTACTCTCAGATGCGGCAATTATGAGCAGAACCAGGCTGAAGATAGATAATAATGGCAGACAGATAGCCGAGAAAGAATATTATGTGTTTATTACCGATGCCGGTAAAGCCGTGATGAAGAAGATCACAACTGGAATTCATTCCAAAGGCAGAATAGAGATAAACTCTGGATTGGAAATGGGAGAACAGGTGATCGTGGTAGGACAAAACATAGTTAAAGATGGTGATGAGATCAGATTAACTGATTAATATTGGAGAAATAATGAATTTAATAAATTTATCAATAAAACGAATCGTGCTGGTTTCAATGGTTTATATATTGATCGTGGGATTTGGCGGATTTGCTTTGACGCAATTAAAACTGGATTTATATCCAAACATAGATTTTCCGATAGTGGCAGTGATCACTACATATTCGGGAGCGGGACCAGAGGATATAGAGAATCTGGTATCACGTCCCATAGAGGAAGCGGTAGTAAGCACGCAAAACGTGAAAAATGTGACCTCCCAATCATCGGAAGGAGCATCCATCGTAATGCTGGAATTCAATTGGGGAACTGATATGGATCAGGCAGATACTGATGTGCGAAATAATATAGATTTTGTGCGAGATTATCTGCCGGAAGATGTTTCTGATCCGCTGGTTTTTAAGTTTGATCCATCCATGATGCCCATAATGTTCATCTCGCTTACCAATGAAAATATGGGGCTTGCCGAACTGCGTGAATTATCAGTAGATAGGATAGAAGCGCTATTGGAGCGCGTGAAAGGCGTGGCAGCAGTGAGTACCATGGGGGGACTTGAAAGGCAGATAAACGTAAATCTTGATCCAGTCATGATGTCCGCCATGGGCGTGAGTTCTCAGCAGGTAGTGGGAGCCATAGGTTCTCAATCAGGTTTAATGCCGGCTGGTAATATAGATACATCGACAAAGAGCTATAATATCAGGGTATATTCAGAATACCGCAGTCTTGAGCAGATCAGGGATGTAGTGGTGAGTTATGCAGGTGGAAGGGCTGTTAAGGTGGGAGATGTAGCCACCGTGGAAGATGGCTTTAAAGAATTGAAAAGCAACGTGAGAGTGGATGGGACAAAGGGAGTGACCCTAATTGTGCAGAAGCAATCTGATGCCAATACAGTGCAGGCATGTAATGCAGTGGCAGATGAACTGAACAGGATCAAAGATGTATTACCCTTAGGAACGAGTTTTGGGATAATGTTTGACCAGAGTGAATTCATCGAAAACTCGATCAAGAATTTATCAATGACGGGGATACTGGCATTTTTGATATGTTGTGTGGTTATCTACGTATTTTTGAGGAATATACGTGGCAGTGCGATAATGGCAATTTCGATGCCAGTATCAGTGATATTCACCTTCGCAGTATTATATGTAAATGGTCTTACCTTGAATATCATCTCCATGGCAGGACTTGCTCTGGCGATAGGAATGCTGGTGGATAATTCAGTGGTAGTATTGGAGAATATATATCGACATCGAGAAGAAGGATATTCCAAAGTGGAAGCAGCCAGCAGGGGAGCACATGAAGTTACAAATGCCATAGTGGCATCAACAATAACGACGATATTTGTATTTGTACCGGTATTATTTGTGCCGGGCATAACAGGTCAGATATTTGGAGATATGGTTATCACTATAACCTGTTCGCTGGCAGTATCACTGGTGGTGGCACTTACATTAGTACCCATGCTTTCATCACGTTTGATCAGGACACAGGCACAAGAGGATGCCAGGAAGCAGAGTCAAGTGGTGAAATCCTTGAATAAATTTTTTAACTGGTTGGAAACAAATTATGCTAAAGTGCTGCACTGGGCGATCAATAATAAGCGAAAAGTACTTGTGACAGTATTTTTGCTATTCATAGGTTCATTGGCATTGATTCCGGTAATCGGTGGAGAATTTATGCCAGAGACGGATCAGGGGCATATCCAGGTCTATGTGGAAGCAAGACGGGGAACACCTTATGAGGAGATGGAACAATTGGCATTAGAGGTTGAGACGGCTATGCGGGATGCAGCTCCAGAGATAGAATCATCATATTTAAGATTTGGTTCACAGGAAGGCTTGATGGCATTTGATTCCACACCGAATAACATGGAAATACATTTGAAATTGAAAGATGCAAGTAAAAGAGAGCGAAGTCAGAAGGAAATCGAAGCAACGATCAGAGAGAATTTTGATAAAATTTCCGGAATCACTTATCGGATAACCCAGGGTGGAATGATGGGCAATGAGAAGGCGATAGAGGTGAAACTGATCGGAAATGATCTTACCAAGGGCGAAGAGCTGGCAGATCAGATTTTTCAGAAAATGCAGAAAGTGAAGGGATTTGTAGATATTGAAAAAAGTATTAAAGAACAATCCCCTCAACTGGAAGTAAATCTCAGGCAAAATGTGATGAATGAATATGGACTATCTGCGATGCAAGTAGCGAGTATTATATCATATTCAATCCAGGGAGTGACTGCACAGCGATATCGTGAAGAAGGAGATGAATATAATATTTTTGTTCGGCTTGATAAGCGCTATCGGAATGATCGGGAGGCATTGGACCAATTGATGATCCCGACAATGAGTGGGGCTAATATTCCATTACGTCAATTGGGTACAATTGAAGAAACAATATCTCCACCCACAATCAGCAGAGAGAATCAGGAGCGATTTGTGAGCGTAAACTGCAATCTGGACAGGAAACTGGATTTGAACAAAGCAACGGGGTATATAAATGAAATATTAAAGGATACACCGATCTCAGATGAATTTACCGTATTGATCGGCGGACAGGCAGAGGATCAGAGGGAATCAAATTTCTGGCTGCTGATAGCTTTTGCCGTGGCAATATTACTGGTATATATGGTGATGGCATCTCAATTTGAATCGCTTATAGATCCATTTATAATCTTCTTCACGATCCCACTTTCACTGATAGGAGTGTTTTTGATACTTTTCCTGACAGGAACCAAGCTTAGTATAATGTCACTTGTGGGAGTAGTGATGCTGGTGGGAATAGCAGTTAATAATGGAATCGTTCTGGTGGATTACATCAACCAGCTGCGGGAGCGAGGACTGGGAGTGTTTGAAGCGGTGGAACAGGCTGGTAAGGCAAGAATGCGACCAGTGCTGATGACCGCATTTACGACAATTTTCGGGATGATACCGCTGGCGCTTGAGATTGGTTCTGGAGCAGAAATGTGGGCTCCCCTGGCACGCTCTGTGATCGGAGGACTTTTCACCACGACAATTCTAACACTGGTAGTGATACCAGTAATATATATAGTTGTGGAATATCTGGGCAGCAAAAAGACCCGAAAACGAGTGCAGGAGATAAAGGGATAAATATACATTGGGCTGCAAAAAAAGCAGCCCAATTTTAATTATCAAAAAATGATGTGAAATCCTGTGTGTAAAAAGGGTTTAAGATTTATCTGCTTGACATTAGGTTGGGCAGGAAATTATTTGGTTTTTCTTAAGCAGTTGTTAAGATAAAGAGTAATATATAGATAAAGGAGTGATGATGGCAGTACCAAAACGTAAGACGTCGAAGTCACGCCGCGATAAAAGGCGGACACATTACAAGGCGGTAGCACCGGCAGTAAGCACTTGCTCAAATTGTGGAGAGCCCGTACGTCCCCATAATATCTGCAAGAAGTGCGGATTTTATAATGGTCGGGAAGTTCTTAAGATGGAGAAGGAATAAGTTTTTCTGAGTAATCAGATATGCAAGGCAATAAAATAACCGTTGGGTTGGATGCCTTTGGGAGTGATAATGCACCTTTCCCGGAAGTGGAAGGTGCAATTATTGCACTTAGGGAGGGTATTTGTGACAAGATTCTTCTCTATGGAGATCAGTCGATATTAAGTAAAGAGCTTGAAAAATATTTTTTTGACAAAACACGTTTAGAGATAATCCACTGTAGTGAAAGAGTAATCATGAGCGATTCACCAACTAAGATCATGCGACAAAAAAAGGATTCATCGCTGGTGAGATTGATTAAAGACTGCGATGACAAAAAGGTTCAGGTAGCGGTATCAGCGGGTAATACTGGTGCAGTGATGTCAGCTTCGCTATTTATATATGGAAGGTTAAAGAATTTTCTCCGTCCAGCCATAGCCACGCTTTTTCCGACGATCAAAGGAGTGGAACTGCTGCTGGACGTGGGAGCCAATGCAGAATGCAGTGTAGAGAATTTAGTTCAATTTGCTGAGATCGGCAGTTTATATACCAGGTATTTTTTTAAGATAGACCAGCCTCGAATTGGATTGATCAATATTGGTGAAGAGAGCAGTAAAGGTAATGAACTTTATAAATCAACTTACAAGGTATTATCTAATCATCCCGATCTTAATTTTGCCGGTAACATTGAAGGTAAGGATATACTTTCCGGAGATGTTGATGTGATCATAAGTGATGGATTCACTGGCAATATAATTTTGAAAACTGTTGAGGGTGCAGCAAAATCGATGTTTAAAATATTGAAAGAGCAGTTCAACAAAGACTGGATAAGCA
>JAVCCT010000287.1 GCA_030765325.1 Candidatus Stygibacter frigidus
ATTTGCTTTTATAACTGTCTATTATGTAATGAAATATAAAATAATTAGTTTTTTGAGGTCAGGTGTTCTGACCTTAGACCAATTATCCTGGAATCATAACCTCTATAGAACAGTTATTTACCAAAACAACAAAGCACGTAGTGACATTTTAATGTGAGTACGTGCTTTGTTGTTCCACGTGCTTCACACTTCGAGAGTGAAAATGTTTTGGGAAAAGATGGAATATTGATAAATCTGGCTGGAGAATTTTGGTAAATAGAGCAGGATGGGATGGATACTTAATCTGATTTTGAACCATGGGTTGAAACCCATGGCTATTATTGTAATGCCCTTTCAGGGCATTTTCGAAGTCAGTGAACATTTTAATTCCGGGGAGATGCCAGCTGTCAATTTCACAAAAATTGACAAATATTGAAGTACACAAAATTTTGATAACTAATGGAAAAAAAGAAGTTTGGATATTTAATACAGATAGTATTTGTGGTCATCCTGATTGGCATCGGGTTATGGTCTCAGCGGCATCGTGTTTATAAAAGCAGTCAGACCGCTTTTATCATGGACACTTTTTTTGAGGTGGAAGCTGCGGGGAGAATAACAGACCTTGATGCAGTAATCGATAGTGCATTTGCTCTAGCACGAGACTATGAGCATCTATTATCATATTATGATGAGGACAGTCAGATAAGCAGGTTAAATAATTCTCAGGGCATGAAAACTGGTATTGACAGCGGGTTGAAAGATATTTTGGATAAAGGGCAACAATTTTATCAGGCAACTGGAGGCAGGTATGATCTTAGCATTGGCAGGTTAAGTGACCTTTGGAATATCAACAAAGCCAGAATACCTGAAGAAAATGAAATAACTGAAGCACTGGCAAATACGGGATTTGACAGAATAATTATTGAAGGTGACAGTATCCAGGTTCCGTCCGGGATGAAACTTAATCTGGGCAGCGTAGCCAAGGGATATATAGTCGATAGGGTGTTAGATTATCTGAAAGATAAAGGAGTTAGTGAGATACTTGTGAATGCTGGCGGAGATATTCGCATCTGGGGCAGCGGAGAGACACTAATAGGCATTCAACATCCTCGCAAAGAGAGAGGAGAAGTGATAGATAAGATCCGCATGAAAGATCAAGCAGTGGTAACCTCGGGAGATTATGAGCGTTATTTTGAAATTGATGGAGTGAGATATCATCATATTCTGAATGCTTTAACGGGGCATCCTGCCAGGGAGTGTGTGAGTGCGACAGCCATTGCCAGTGATGCAGAGACAGCCGATGCGTTATCCACAGCAGCCTTTGTGATGCCAGTGCAAGATGCAATAAAGCTTGCGGATGGACTTACAGATGGCTGGGTGATCATATATTATATGGTGGATGGAAAACTGGAGAGAAGTGAAAGCGCTGGAGCAGAAGAATTTCTGGAGTGAAATTATGATAAAAACTGATGTGCAAAGTGAACGTGATACACGAGAAATAACCATAGACAGAGTGGGCGTGAAAAACATCCGCTATCCAATTGTAGTGGAAGATCGCAGGAATATTAATCAGCAGACAGTGGCAGATATCGCCCTATATGTGGATTTGCAGGAACATGAGCGAGGAACGCACATGAGCAGGTTTCTGGAAGTGCTGAATAAATATCATAAAGAAGATATCATCAGCAATCTGGAGCAATTTATGGCAGATTTGCGAAAACGTATGGGTTCAGAAACTGCTTTTGCTATCATAGATTTCCCCTACTTTATCGAAAAAGAGGCACCGGTAAGCAAAATCAAATCTCTATTATCATATCAGTGCCACTTTCAAGCTTCATTAAAAGAGGAATATAGACTGGTGATAGGCGTGAAAGTACCCATCACAACATTGTGCCCATGCTCTAAAGAGATCAGTGATAATGGGGCTCACAGTCAAAGGTCTTATGTAAATATCCAGGTGACACTCGGTGAATTTGTGTGGCTGGAAGAATTGATAGAAATGGTGGAAGCCTCGGCAAGTTGTGAAATATATTCATTATTAAAGCGACCTGATGAGAAATATGTAACAGAACGTGCATATGCCAATCCACGATTTGCAGAAGATATAGTGAGGGAAATAACGCTTAAATTAAGGCAGGATAGACGCATAGCAAGCTTCAAGGTGGAAACAGAAAATCTGGAAAGCATTCATGATCATAATGCTTATGCGGGAGTGTGGAGCAACAATTTCTGGGAAATCAAGTATTAAGGGAAAAATAAAATAAATGGAAACAGACATAAAAGTACAAGATACAAAATTAGCCAATGGCTTGAAAGTGATCTATGCAGAAGACCGCTCAATACCTTTAGTGAGCGTGCAATTGCATGTCCGCTTTGGATCAGCTTGGGAAACGGAAACAGAATCCGGATATTCTCATTTCGCTGAGCACCTTGTATTCCGATCAACCCGGAATTATCCGGAAGGAAATATTATGGACCAGATAGCCTATCTGGGTGGATCGATGAATGCTTACACAGAATATGACAGCACCTGCTATTATATAGATATTTCCAGAGAATATCTGGAAGAATCAGTAAAGGTTTTAGCAGACCTGGTTCGCTATCCTCAATTTTCGCAAAAAGATTTTAATTCTGAAAAGAAAGTGATCATTGAAGAATTAAAAGAATCTGAGAATGACAGGGAAGATAATCTTATTGAGCTGATAGCCAGTGATTATCTCAAAGATAATCCCTACAGGAATCCCATTATCGGCAATCGTACCGCACTTGGAGCCGCAACGAGAGAAGCGATGCAGGAATTTATCAGCCGTCACTATTATTCAGGAAATTGCATACTTGTAGTAGCTGGTGATTTTGAGCGTGACGATCTTGATGCATGGATAGCCAGATATTTTGGAGACTGGGAGGGAAAGGAAACTGAAGAGCGAAAAGCAATATTTGGAGGACATCCAGAAGAATTTTCGTTTAGAGTGATAAAACACAAATCTGATTCTGATATAGTAGCGGTGGCGATTCCTGATCTGGCAGAAAATCATCCGGATGCAATTGCCCTTTCAGTCATCTATAAAGCATTTATGGTAGGGAAAAACTCATATCTTTATGACGAGTTATTTAAGCGTCGCAAGCTGGTGGACAGCATTAAAATCAACGGCATCAGCGGGATAAATGACGGAGTAAGTATAATATTGCTATTTCCCAATCAAGGAGTCGATTCACTGGAGGTAATCAAAGGGTTCAGCGAATGCTGGAATGATTTCTGCAGCAGGGGCATAAGCGCAGTTCAACTCATGCAGCAGAAAGCGGAGATACTTAACAGCTTCAGATTTTCCAGGGAATATATGGAATCCTATGCATCCAATCTTGGCATGGATGAGATCTATTCAGATTACCTTGATTATTTCACATTTCCAGATAAATTGAAACAGGTTTCACGTAGTGATATCAGACTTGTGCTGAATAAATGGCTGAAACTGGATAATATGAGGGTCTATTATCAGGGCTCTAAAAAGGTATCAGAATCAGCAGTAAAAGAGATATTTAGCAGCAGAAAGCAAGCGAATTTTAATCATGCTGACCAGGAATATGCTCAAAGAACACTTAGCAACGGCATAAAAGTGCTTTACCGTAAAATTGTGGGAAAGCCTACAGTGGGCATTTCAGCAGTATTAAAGGTATCTCAACTTAATGAGAAAGAAGGAATCCGGGGGATAAATTCAGTAACCGGTGCTTTAGTTTTATATGGTAATCAGCAGCATAGTTACGATAAGTTCCTTGATTTTTGCAGTTTACATGGTATCAATATGCGGATAAGTCCACAAATGGATTATACTACTTTGCAGAGTAAATGTTTTACAGAAGATCTGGCAATGACCCTGGAATCAATATCGCATGTAATATTTAACCCGGAACTGCCGCGGGAACATTTTTTAAATATCAAACAGGCAATATTAAGCATGATGGGGCGGCAAAAGGATTATCCACAAAGGGAAGCGCTTAAGAACTGGCGAAAAATGATCTACAGCACGAAAAGCAATCTTTTTAGCAGAGATGGGATGAGAAATGACTTGAATAAACTGACCTTATCCCGGGTGAGAAGATGGCATAAGGATTATTATACACCTGATAATTTGACTTTGGTGGTTACAGGTAATATAGATTTTTCGGCAGTTGATGAACTGGTTGAGAAGCATTTTGGGGATAAAACCGGCACCCATATAGATCATAAGCCCGATTATCGAGTTTATCCTTCATCAAAGCGGTATAAGGTGATAGACAAGCAATCCAGTCAGGGGATTATTGTGACAGGGGGTTATGGACCAGGATTGGAATCACAGGAAGAAGCCATGGCAATGACCATTCTATGTCAAATTCTGGGTGGAGATACAAATTCCCAATTATTCAATGAATTGCGGGAGCAGCATGGGCTGGCATATTCAGTGGATATGGATTATTATACAATGATGAATACAGGTTCCTTTATCATGGCAGCAGCGGTTGATCGGGAAAATACTGAAGTGAGTATAAAAATGATCAAGCGGATATTTAAAGAAATCGGTGAAAATGGGGTGAGTGAATATGAGCTTACAAAGGTAAAAAATCACATAGCCGGTCAAATGCTGCAGCAGGAGGAAAGCGTATCTGCGATAGCCTCTTCTATGGGTTCAAGAATATCATTAGGACTGGGTTTGGAGCATTATCTCAACCGCAGGAAAAGATTGCTGGCAGTCACAGGAGAGCAGGTGAAAAATGTAGCAATAAAATATCTAAGTGAAGATAAGTTATTTACACTGGTGCAAAAATGATAAGAGAAAATCTGCTTAGAGAAAATTCAGGAGCAATGATTTGAGAGGATGTGGAATAGATTCCGGCTCACGAACCACTAAGCTGGTCATTCTTGAAGATGACAAGATATTGTGGGCTGATGTGCAACCCACAGGTCTATCACCTTTGCGAACTTCAGAAGGCATGCTGGAAAAGGCAAAGATCTCAGTTCCAGGTAAACTGGCAGATAATATGCCAATAGTGGTAACAGGTTATGGAAGAACCCTGATTTTGCAGAACAGGAGAAAAATTTCTGAAATAACTTGTCATGCCAGAGGGGTAAATTATTATTTTCCTGAAAGTAAATTGATAATTGACATTGGTGGGCAGGATTCCAAAGGGATATTACTGGGAAATAGTGGAAATGTTGAGGATTTTGTGATGAATGACAGATGTGCAGCGGGAACAGGAAGATTTCTGGAAAAAGTAGCTCATATCCTGGAAGTGGAAGTATCTGATCTGGGAACACTATCCGAAGAATCAAAGCAGGAACTGGAAATCACAAATACTTGCGTGGTATTTGCCGAATCAGAAATGATCGGAATGATATCCAGAGGTGAAACAAGAG
>JAVCCT010000183.1 GCA_030765325.1 Candidatus Stygibacter frigidus
GAGCGAATTCAGTACGCTTATTATTTTGATAAAATAGTTAGTAATGACTCCAGAAGTTGCGATGCAGTGTATATTAGCAAACCAGGAAATTGCATTTATTTTATAGAGTTTAAAAATCAATCCTGTATTAATGCAAAAGGAGATCCAACACCAGTATTTAATGTTGATTTAAGACTGAAAGCTGTTGAAAGCTTGAATATTCTATATATTAAATTAAAACAAGATAAGCTTCTAAAAAATCGTTGCGATATGTGCAAGATAAAAAGAAAATTAATCGTTGTTTACTCTGAATCTAAAACTAATTACAAAATTGATAAAACTCACAGATCAAGAACCTTTACTATAGCAGGGAAAAAATTTCAAGTAAAAAAATACACAGATTATTTATATGATGACATTGTTGTCATTCCTAATACAGAATTTGAGAATTATGAATTTAAATAATTCCATTTCTTCAATTTACTTTTAAATATGCTTCTAATTTATAACACTATTCTGTCAGTTGAAGGCAGAGATTATTTTGATAAGATTGCAGGTGATAGATTATTCCCAGGAATTGAATATCATACTATATATCTGAATTCTCCGCCCCAGGATTTAAAGAACTATTCTCATTTATTACTCACTGGTTCAGAGCTTTCTGCCAGCCAGGGTTCAGAATATGATGCAGGAATTTTCCGGGTTATAGATTGTTTCGTGCAGGCTCAAAAACCAATTTTAGCCATCTGCCATGGACATCAAATGCTGGCTCGTTACCTGGCTGGAGATGAATATTGCCGCAAAGCAGCTTCACCCGAATTTGGCTTTAAGCGCATGCAAATTACCGATGATGAACTATTTACCGGCATCCAAAATCCCATCTTTCTGGAATCACGTTATGATGAAGTATTTAACCTTCCATCAGAATTTAAGATCATTGCAGCTAATGAAGAGGAAGCTGTGCAGGGTTTCAGATACAAAGACTTGCCTTTTTGGGGCATCCAGTTCCATCCAGAGTTTTTATATGAAGATGGAGAAGATATGCTGCAAAAGCATTTGGCTCATAATCCGCAGGACAAAATCTTCTATCGCAATGATTTGACTGATAAACAGCACTTGGAGCAGAACCTGAAAATTTTCCAAAACTTCCTGCACAGCAGATAGGGTGGTATATGACCGGTCTCAAGTCGATTCAATGAGTACATTGTTACAACTCGATATCCTTAGCAGTTTTCTGTTTCATGGCAATTTATCTTGACCGATTTTAGCTCTATTCACAAACTATTTTTGCGTTGTTTCAAGGAGGTTGATATGGTTCAGTGGATCGGGATAATATTTTTTTTGGGATTCTATAAAAAATTAAAGCCTTTACTCAAAGATAAAAAGACTATTTTAAAAATTGCGATAGGTCTTTTTATTCTTCGCAACCTGGGATTCATTGGCTATTTCGGTCATTCCGAAATAGGTGGATTGATCCTCGGTTTCATTAATGGTGGAATAATCCTGGCAGTTATCAGTCTGCTTTCAAATGCCTTTAAGACCAAAAACGAGAGATCAGATGAAAAACCTGAAAAGCCGGAACAACTGGATGAATGGGATGATGGTGCACTCCCAGGGGAACAGGAACTCCCCCCTGCTGCCTCCCGCACAAAAAATGTAAACCCGTATTCTATTGAATCTCGCTCTGAAAGCAATTCCGCATCGGAAAAGACCACAGCACTGGCTGCTGTCCGCAAATATCTTGAAAATCGTAACTACCGGGTTCATGATGGTCGCAAAACTGATTTTGATCTCATTGCTATTGATAGCCAGAATATCGAGAGCTTTATCACAATAGTCGCTTTCAAGCACAGTAATAACGATAATGAAATCAACCTATCAGAAGATAAATATAATAAAATCATTGAGTTAGGCAGGCAGCATCGCCTGTTTATCGTCACGGACTGCTTTGAAGATCAAGACTCAAAGTACATGGGTAATTATGTTACGATATATTATCTTGATAGCCCCATAGCAGATACAGGATTTGTAAAACAGGGCAGTAGATATGTAAATAATCTGCACAAATTAAAAAAATACAGCTATGACCAGGAGATCAGTGTCAGGCTGGAGTTGTGACACCGTGAGATAACTTCATTGGTGAAAAATGTATGAGAGCACTTATTTGCATGAGATTTTTCAACCTAAGTAATTGATATCGTTGCAGATTTTCACATTTTGCTGCAAAAAAGTGCACATTACATCATACTTTTTCAATTTTATGGAATTGACATTAGCATTTACCCGGAATTGATTTATAACGTGTCTTTGATAATTTTTCGGTGCATCAGTCGTCACCATCCGGGAGGTGCAAGACCATTCAGAAGGTAACTTAGCTTTGTTCAATATCTCCCATCTGAAACCTTTCGGATGGTCGGAGACCTCCAGAATGGTTGACCCTTTTTCACATATATTATCTCCATTAGCTCCAGTTTTATTATACATCCCTTTCAGGGATAAATCGATGTTAAAAATTGAACAGTCTCATTTGCATTATCAGTTTTATAAACAAATGCATCTTGACTTTGCATTGGAAGATTTGAAGTAGAGTACTTTTAATATACCTTCAGAACACCTGACCTCTAAAATCTAATTATTTTATATTTAATTACACAATAGATAGTTATAATAGTATATAAAATTAAGATCAAGAAATATATCTGACACCAATATCGTAATTATTAGATTTAATGGTGTTAAGAAAGCGATTGCCATTAAAGCTTATACTTGCCGTTAATAAGGGAATTA
>JAVCCT010000319.1 GCA_030765325.1 Candidatus Stygibacter frigidus
AATAAATAAATGGACAATTGTAGTTATTCAATTATCTTAACTTAAAAATATTAAGGAGAATATTAAAAATGCGTATAGCGATACCTGTAACTAATGGTGCACTGAGTATGCACTTTGGGCATTGTGAGAATTTCATGATCATCGATGTTGAAATGGATAGCAAGAAAATCATTAGAGATGAAACCTTAAAACCTCCATCTCATGAACCTGGCTTACTCCCCCGCTGGCTGGCAGAAAAAAACGTTAATGTGATCATTGCTGGTGGAATGGGCCAAAGAGCCCAGGACCTGTTTAAAACCAATAATATAGATGTTATCGTAGGAGCTCCAGATAAATCATTTACTGAACTGGTTAATGATTTTATTAATAATAATCTTCAGAGTGGAGCAAATTCCTGCGATCATTAATTGATCATTGATTAAAAATTAAAAAACCTGCCGGAAATATTTCTGGCAGGTTTCTTTTTTACTCAGAGGGGATATACTGTCTTACATGAGACCATCACTTTTATTGTTCAATTCATGCTCAATCTTTTTTGGGAGTTTGTCACCAATGCCTTCCAGATTCTGATAGTAGAAATCAATTGGTTTACCTTTGTTCATGAAAACCTTGATAACATCATTTTCCAAAAGTCCACTATAATACTTTTGCCAGACTTCATCTGTTACCGGCTTCATAATTAAGATCAGGTCCTTAGGCTTATCATCACGAATGATCTTCACTTTAAAAGAATCATTATAATCTACTTTGCTTATTATTCCAACAATGTCATCAAATTCTGACACTTTTTCACCATTGATCTCCAGCACAATGTCTCCAGCCATCATCCCGCCTTCAGCAGCGGGTGTTTCTGGAATCACTTTATCTATCTTTAAACCATCTTGATTTCCTGAATCATCTTCTTCTTTATAAGTATCAGATACTATAACTCCCAGAATTTTACTGGAAGAATCCTGATATGCAAACACATGCATGGTTTCTGGTAACCCAACTGAATTCCAGAGACCATAAACATCATCCAGATCATCCATAATATCAAGACCGTTGAATATCTGATCAATTGCCTGAAGATCGTACCAGTCTAATGGCAACTCACCTAATTCAAGCTCAGTTTCTGCCTTTTTACCAGCACGCCAGTATTGAACTGCTACCTTATCTCCAGATTGATACTTCTTCAACATAGGGCGAACCTGATCTACTGCATAAAGCTTCTCTCCATGAATTGACAGCATCACATCATCTACCTTCAATCCAGCTTGCTCTGCCGGACTCTCTTCTTTTACCAGAGTAATTTGTAAGCCATAATTCAGATCAAAATTCTCCAAATCAAAATCATCACTTAATGATACTCCCATCCAAACAGGCTTCTTGTATTCTGTATATTCTTTTTCTCCCAGCGCAACATCAAAGGTTTTCTCGTTTTCATTTTCAAAAACGACGATCTTAACCTTATCCCCCACTTTGGAATTTCGGATCATACGGGTTAACTGATTTTGGGTATAAACATTTTCACCTTGATAGGAACGGATTATCATTCCCTTTTTCATTCCGGCTTTTTCTGCCTGAGAACCCTCTACTACATTTTTGATCAATATTCCATAATTATCAGTGATCCCATAATCTGCATAAGCAGAATGATTTATATCTGATGTTGCCACTCCCAGGAATGGGATTGTTTCCGCATTTATACACATCAGCATTACCAAAAATAATAAACTGATAATGATATTTCTCATTTTTCCTCCAAAATTAATAGCATCTTGCAGAGACCTTTCGGATCTTATTTTTCTGCATTTGCTTATCATATTCTGAAACTACCATTACTTTGCCGGCACTTGGTGAATTATATTGTCTGATGAGGTATGTCTTATCATCAACCAACCCGTTAGTTGAATTTTCCTGATCAACTGGCATTACGATTCCTTTGCTCTTCTGCATATTCTCAGCAACTATTGGCTGTTCTTTATCATTATTTCCAAATACCAGGGTATTTACATTGCTGGCAAAATTTGGCATTAGAAAAGTGGCTGCCAAAACCAAAAACAGCACTGCTGCCATTGATACTGCCCATCGGTAGCGAAGAACATATACTCTCTGCCTACTGAAAAAGTCCTGCAGCAGCCTGCTCCTGAGAGCATTGAACTGAAATTTATCATCTATCGTCGGTATTTTTAATGAATTAAGCATATCTTTGATCTTGTCCATGATCTTTCTCCTGTTCCAGAATAATTTTCAGCTTTTTCAAGCTGCGGTGCATTTTCACTTTTAAAGCATTCTCTTTCTTTCCAAAAATCTCTGACAGCTCTCGATAAGATTTCTTCTCGAAGTATTTCAGAGCTACCAGATTCTGCTCAAAAGGTGTTAAATAACTCAAACACTGTTTCACATATTTAAACTCATAAGGATAAACGGTGGCGTCATCCGGTCTATCATTCTTCTTTTTCATCACCAGCTTGAAATCTCTCTTGCGATCTCGGTAATACTGGTTTACTTCACTCACTGCTATACGATATAACCATGATGAAAATGAGCTTCGGTGGCTATCAAGAAACTTGAACCTATAGAGATTTTTCATGGCTTTGTAAAACACATTTGAGACTATCTCATTCCGTACATCTTCATCATAGGTACGGT
>JAVCCT010000209.1 GCA_030765325.1 Candidatus Stygibacter frigidus
CAATTATCTTGACAGATAAATCAATCTTAAGAATTTTTCATAAATAAGTCGGGATGTAGCGCAGTCCGGTTAGCGCGCTCGGTTCGGGACCGCGAGGTCGGAGGTTCAAATCCTCTCATCCCGACCATTTTATCTTGCTGTTTTAACTTCCTTAAATGATCTACAGGCACAAAATGACTTATAAAAAAGGTAGAAAATAAATCAGAACAATAGTAGCATATCGTGCCCATAACATCTAAAAATCCACAGGGAAGCCACAGTGAACCCACTCTAAGTGCGCCTTGTATCTTTAGATACAGATGAACATGATGTAAGACGATATTTTGCAATGAATAATGTGATTTAATAGTAAGATTTTAGTATGATTGCTAAAAACATGCAGTTGTGAATTAAAGAAAAATTAAGATATGGGTAAACGTTCTAATCTATCCAGTCTTTTAGTATGAGATTTCAATGATTAGCACGGAAAAAATGAGGGTGCGAAGGTGTGAAGATGAGAGGGTGAGAAAAATGTAATGTAAGACTTTTTAAACCACAGAAAACACCATCCTACGCTTACTCCTTCACCAAGGTTATGGAGTACTTTCAGAAAGCTACGGCACGGCAGGCAGGATTACACAGAAAGGAAGATAATACCCAGCTAAGTCAGGACTTTTGAACGGTACTCCGGGCAAGAGTTCTGGGCGACAGGTAAACCAAAACCAACCTCGGTAGTCAGAAAAAAAAATAGAACACGGATGACGCTGATTACGCTGATTAACACGGGAAAAATGAGGGTGCGAAGGTGTGAAGATGAGAGGGTGTGATAAAATGTAATGTAAAACTTTTAAAACCACAGAAGGCACCATCCTACGCATAAAGCTACGGCACGGCAGGCAGAATTACACAGAAAAGAATAAATCCCAGACAAGTCAGGAGTTTTGAATGGTATTCCGGGCAAAACTCCTGAATCATTACTCAAAGCAGATTTTGATCTGGTGTTAGAAAATTATGGGATTACTAACAGGCTATTTACATTTCTGAGGGGTCTTTCCATAGTTTTTTCATGGTCTCCTGGTAGGCATTATAATTGTTTCTCCCTAATGCTGTCAGCTTGAGAATTGTTTGGGGTTTTTTGCCGATAAATCTTTTCTTAATTTCTATATATCCGGCTTTTTCCAGTTTTTGCAAATGGGTAGACAAATTTCCTTTGGAAAGCCCGGTTGCTGCGAGGAGATAGAGGAAATCACCGCTATCAAGAAGCGATAGATGTCTGATTATCAGCAGACGAGCAGGTTCGTGAATTAATTTATCTATTTCCAGGATAGGGTTTTCATTCATCTTCTTTGTCCAGAACAGGGTAGCGTTTGATAAATCTGAAGATTAATGGTAAACCAATGATAATACCGAGGAAACCCATGACTAATCCACCCCAGAAAAGAGTGTGGTTAAGTTTTACGACTAATCCCAAAACAAAAATTATCAGCATGACAGCACAATAGATGAAAAGACGGTAAGTATGGAATACCATGATCCTATAAGCTGCAAATCCGATTGTAATTAAGGCAATAAGACAAAGTAAATACATGGAAGTGTTATCTTTGACAGCAATCATTTCTGAATGTGATAAAATGTAATACAAAGAAAATATTAAGATAGCTAATATCAGGATGAAAATTCTCTTATTTCGTTTTCTTTTGTTAGTTTTAAGGATACTGAATTCCGCAAATCCCAGGCGGGGCTGTATTATTATTTTTCTCAGATATCTGTTTAACCCAAACATGATCACTATCAGGATAGGTACTGTAAAGGTAAGTTCATAATAATTTCCTAAACTAAATAACAAAGCGATTATCCCAATTAACAAATCGATGACACCGCTTTCACCATAATATCGCTTTATGGTTTGACTGGCGAAAATTTTACTATCTTCCATTTTAACTCCTTGGTCTTTACTGCAAACCAGTTTGTAAAACCGCCTTATTTGTGTCAAATTATTTATCCGGAGATATAGCATCCCCCCGGAATTAATTTATAACTTGTCTTTGATAATTTTGTTGTGCATCTGTCGTCACCATCCGGGAGGTCTATCGACCATCCAGGAAGTAACTTAGCTTTGTTCAAGAACCCCCATCTGAAACCTTCTGGATGGTCGGAGACCTCCCGAATGGTTGGCCCTTTTCAACATATATTATCTCCATTAGTTCCAGTTATTTAGACCTGTTAGAATTGATAAAAAACAGGGGGATGTCAGATTTATCCGGGGATTAGTTTTTATTGCGCTTTATGACATAGTGATATCGTTTCCTTTATGCGTTAAAAAGCAAGGTATAGCTTAATTCTGGAAGAATTTAATATCTAATTCTTTGAAGCTACAATTAATTCCTGGATGGTGGTGGTGGCAAGAGCGAGGACGGTATCTGCGGCACCATAATAGATTTTTACTTCAGAATGGGGAAGGGCAAAACCTTCGGCATCATATTCTTCCACTATAATTCCGCAGGGGAAGCAGACATTTGGTACTTGTCCTGTGAGTTCGTAGAGTGTGCGGGGTTCGAGGATATTACAGGTGCAGCGTGAGATAATTTGAGCCGGGTTATCCAGATCAGCGAGGAATACACCGGTCTGATAGATATAGATTGAAGCGAGGTGGACAGCGATGCCATGATAAATTTGCAACCATCCCTGTCTGGTTTTTATGGGTGGAGGTCCAGCTCCTATCATTTCATCCCAATAGTGAGATCTGCCAGCAATAACAGGAGCAACCGGCTGCCAGTGTAAAAGGTCTGGAGATCTGCTGAGCCAGATCTCGCTGCCTGTGGCAGCAGTTTTATTGAGGTTATTGCGATTAGGTCTGTCATATCTGAGATATTCACCCTTGATCTTGTGGGGGAAAAGAACCCCATTCCGATAATCTCCATCTGATACTATACCCAGAAATTTATATTCAATAAAATCATCAGTTACACCCAAGCCGAGTTCGCAGCCATGATCAAAATCCATGGCAAACATAATGAAATACCTGTCATTTATCAGATGTATGCGCGGATCGTAAATATGATAGGGCTGTTTATGCAGTTTTTCCAAACCCTGCCACTGAATGATCTCTGGCTTGATATTGAAATGAATGCCGTCATCACTGTCTGCATAGAGCAAAAAGGTCTGTCTTCCTCGATTTTGCACCCGCAGGAGCAGGATGTAATTATCATCAATCTTAATGGCACCGGAATTAAATACAGAGGTGGCATCTATGATCTGAGGTGGAATATCAGGGATCATCTCAGGTGTGATAATGGGATTAGCAGGATATCTTTCCAGCATAATATCTCCTTTATTTAAAAGATTTTATAACTTTTAGCTTTTCGCTGTCAGCAGCATTAAAATTAAAGAAACTGATGCCATTGATATCAAGCTCAAGAAGCAGTTCAATAGCATTATGAAGTTGGGCGGGAGATAATGAAGGCAGGAAAATGCCGGCATGGATGGGCTTATCAGTTTTTTGACGGCATTCATTAACCGCTTGAGCAAGCCATTTAATATCCTGATCATAAAAAGCATTATACATCATGGGATAGAAGGCATCAATATTCCAGGAAGTCCAGTCCTGGCGTACAAGATTCCGGGCAATATCTGGCGTGGGAAATACTGCTGCTGATATCTTTTTATCATAGGAATGCACCAGATCAACAAGTTGATTAACCAGTGATGATATGCTTTGCCAGCGGAATGAGCGCCAGTTCTCATCCTGGGTGGGATCTTTTATTGAAAGGATATCATAGCCATATTCATTTTCAAAGCTTGAGGTGCAATGAGGACAATAACAGAAATCGGACTGAGCTTCTTCTGTAGATTGGGTCAGGTTATATTGTCTCTGGCATTTGGGAGGTAGAATAACATCAGCGAAGCGGATATAATCAAGATGAAAGCCTGAAAGCTCCGGGATTTTGCAGTATTGGGAAACCATGTTCTTTAGGAATGGCAAAACCTGGGGATGATTGGGGCAAAGCCAGCGATAATAATTTACATAAGGGGGAAAATCAGCGGTACTTTTACCATCTCTATTGATAGTAAACCAGTCTTTATGTTCTCTTAAAATTTGCTTATCATTATTAATCAACATCATTTTCCATGTTTGAAAAAAAATATTTTTCTGCCTGGCTATGGACGCTGCAAGAACAGTCTTACTATGAGAACCGATAGCTAAAACCTCATTAATAGCATATTTCTCAAAAAGAGAAAAAATGTTTTGTAATTCAGTTTTGGATTTCTCCAGCAAATTTAGCCAAAAACTAAAAAAAATATTTTCTTTAATTTGCATTTTTTACTATCTTATCCATATATTCTCCATTAGTTAAATAAATGGGGAGTAAATAAAATGTCAAGGATAAGGAGTTGAAATGAGCAACAAAGCCAAAACTTATGAGCAATTTCTGGCACAGTTATCACCTGATGAAGTGGAAGTGATAAACTATCTGGTAGATACAATCAAAGAGGAACTGCCGAAAGCAGAAATGGTCATGCACTGGGGCATGCCTTTATTTAAAATTAGAGGTGAGGATATTATCGCCCTTGCTGTACAGAAATATTACTTTTCGGTGTACCTTTGGACGATGGACTGGACAAAGAAGTATAAGAAAGAATTAAAATCATTGAATCTGGGAAAAGGCTGCCTTCGTTTTAAGAAGCTTAAGCAACTGCCTGAGGGGATGCTCAGAGATATAATTCAACAAGCAGGAAAAAGGAAGTAATATAATAATTTAGTTACTGTTAGGAATTAGTGACATATGCATGTGAAGACTATGAATTGTCTCATATTGAGAATAGGTATAGTGCTATACAAATACGCATAGTAAAGGATAAAAATGGTAGTCCTGTTCTGGTTAATAAATTAAATAACAGAATATATGACCCAATTACTTGACATAATAATTTACTATATATAAAAAATTATTTAATTTATTAAAAGAAAGGAATATTGATGAGAAAGGTAATATTACTGATATTATTGGTTGCTGAGATAACGGTTTCAGTACTTGAAATAAGTGGAATTACAGATATATGCTCCATACTGGGTAGTAATTTAGAATCAGGAATAATTGCTTTCCTTATAACCATATTACTGCTAATATTGCTTTATTGGCAGAAATCATTAGATAGAGTCCTAAAAATCAGGACTGCTGAACTGATAACAGATGCCAGATTGCTAAAAAAAGTACAATTCGAGCTTATTAAGAGTGAAAGCACCTTTCGGTTGATGTTTGAATATGCACCCATTGGAATAGCGATGCGTGATAATACTGGCAAACTGATAGACATTAATCAGGCTTATGCTGATATACTGGGTTATACCCGAGAAGAACTATTGTCAGGAGAATTTGAAAAAGTAGGCTATCCAGAAGATATTCCCAAAAGCGAAGTTGAATATAATAAACTGATCGCCGGAGCAAATAGTGCTCTGATAAACAAAAGATTATTAAAAAGAGATGGCAGCATTGCATATGTAACCCAGAGTATAGTTATGGTAAGAGACACAGATGACAAACCGGCTTTTTTAATGGGAATGACGATTGATAATACTGAGCAGAAGAAGGCTTTAACTAAATTAATAGAAAACGAGCAGTTTTATCGCTCAGTTGTAAAGAATATTTCGGGGATTATCTATAATTGTGCCATGGATGATAATTGGACAATGCATTATATCAGTGATGGAATCCTTAATATGAGCGGCTATCCAGCATCTGACTTTATTGGTAATGCCAAACGCACTTTTACAAGTATAATTCATCCAGAGGATAGAAAGGCAGTAACTGAAGCAGTTCAAAAGGGAATTGATCAGAATACATCTTACACGATTGAATATCGGATACTGCACAAAGATGACAGGGTGGTCTGGGTGTTTGAAGAGGGACGGGGGATTTATAATGATAACAATGAATTTCAGTATTTGAGTGGCACGATTATAAATATTACTGAGCACAAAGCAGCAGAACAGGAATTGCATAAATATCGTGAACATCTGGAAGAGATGGTTCTGGACAGGACAAAAGAACTCCAGGAGAAAACCAAAAAACTGGAAGAATTTAATAAGCTGTTTGTAGGACGGGAACATCGGATCAAGGAATTACGTGATCAAGTGAAAGAATTGAAGCAAAAATTGGAATTGACAAACTAAGTTCAGCAAAAAGCACAATATTTACGAAATAGGACATTCTGTCCGCAATCGAACACTAACAATTTAGAAGAAAAATAAAGAGAAAAATCTGTAATTATTTATGTGAGGGACAAACATATTAATATAATTATCGGTTTAGTGATCAGTGTCCGCCCAAGGCAGATGAATGCAGGTTGATCCGGTTAATGGACATAATGGACAATATGGACGTAGAGGACTGAGCGGACATTAGATACTGGTTCACTGCCAATTGCTAATTGACCCGGATGAAATTCTCTTAAATCTGTTATTTCTTCACACCTATCTGTCCAAATTTATGATTTAATTGCCAATAAAACTATATAAAATAAAACTATACAATTATGTAACAAATTGTGGCAATAACGTAAC
>JAVCCT010000382.1 GCA_030765325.1 Candidatus Stygibacter frigidus
ACTGAACTAATACTGGATGATAAAGGTCAGGTAGCCGGGGCAGTATTATATCATATAGAACTTAAGGAATATTTTATAGTAAAAGCCAAAACTGTGATCATTGCTACTGGTGGTTTTGGCAGACTGCACATACGCGGCTTTGAAACTACTAATCATTATGGTGCTACTGGTGATGGACTGGTATTGGGTTATCGCGCCGGTGCTAACCTGCTGTTTATGGATTCTGTGCAATATCATCCCACTGGAGCAGTATTCCCGGAACAGATAGTTGGATTTTTATGTACAGAAAAGATCAGGTCAATTGGTGCTCAGCCTGTAAATGAAGCTGGGGAACTATTTGTTTATCCACTGGAACCCCGCGACGTGGAAGCTTCGTCTTTTATCCGCGAATGCGAAGAAGACAGAGGAGTAACGACACCTTCGGGCTTAAAGGGTATCTGGCTGGATAGTCCACTGATAGAAGAACTTTCCGGAGAAGGAACAATTGAATCTACTCTACCTGCCATGCTCAGACAATATGAAAGATTTGATATTGATATCCGCAAATATCCGATGCTCGTCTTCCCCACTCTGCATTATCAAAATGGTGGACTGGAGATCAATGAAAATGCAGAAACTACAGTACCGGGACTTTATGTAGTTGGTGAAGCTTCCGGTGGAATTCATGGCAGGAACCGATTAATGGGAAACTCTCAGCTTGATATTATCGTATTTGGCAGGAGAGCCGGTATTCATGCTGCTGATAAAGTTTTAGCTGGAATCGAACTTGGCGAACTTACCTTGAAACATGTTGATGAATATGCCAAAGAAGTGGATAAATTAGGTATTCCAAAGAGCAGAATTTCACCGATTATTTTACCTGATTACATCCCTGACCACGTGAAAGCTAAGCAGATGACACAAGAATATCTGGGTACTTTGGTAAAATAGATGAATCCCAGACCAGGGATGGTCTGGATACAACAAAAAAAGCGACCATTTCTGGTCGCTTTTTTTTATGTTATAAACTATTTCTTTTCCTGATCAATCGCTAATTGCTTCAAATACTTAAAGGTCTTATCAATCATGTGGAAGCCTTTATAGGCTTCACCAATTCTGAAATTGATATTCAGCTCTTCTGAATTAGTAATGTCCTTTGGTGCTGCAATTCCATAAGAATAGAGCATCTCCTGATCGTTATATATATCATCCAGTTTAAGCTGGGCAGGTATATGTTCAGGATCAAGAGCTACTACCTTCTGGAAATGTTCCAGAGCTTTGACAATCTGCATATCAGAGAGATAAGCAAGTGCCAGATTATAATGCACAGAGACTATAGTATTATCTTCTTCCAGAATTCGCATCAGGCATTCAATTGCTTTTTCATACTCACCTTTCACTTTATAGGCTAGGGCAAGGTTATAGCAACCGAGTGTATTCTGCGGCATCTTGCTGCGCAGTATCTCAAAAGTATCAATGCTCTTCTGAATCTTACCAGTGTGATAATATGCCAGTCCCATCCAGTAATACGCCATATCAAGCTGGCAACCTTTTTCCATAATATTACTCAGTACATTGATTGCCTTGCTGAATTTGGTAGCCCGGTAATAAGCAATTCCCAGCCGATAGAACACAAGACAATTACCTGCATCCCGCTCTATCTCCAATTCATAATTTCTTATTGAATTATCCACATCTCCCTTGATGTAATATATTTCTCCCAAAGTAGCATGAATATCAGCGTAGTTAGGATCCTCTTCTAATACCTCATTAAACAGTTTAATGGCATCGTCCAAAAGCCCTTTCTTCATGAATTCTTCAGCTTTATGATATAACTGATTTATGTCTTTCATTAATTATTTACCTCCTCTGATCTGTTTTACGGCCCAATCCCGTGATTCTTCCAGGAAGTCCTGAGGTACATTTTCTATGAAGCCATTACTAACCATTGAGTTTGTGAGTTCTCGAGCATAATCAATATCTTTTTTGGCAGCATTAAATACTTCTTCCCTGGTCATATGCACTCGTGCCACTCCATCTTTGATCGCCTGCATAGCAACATCGGCAGCTTCCTGACAGAAGATATCCGGTTCATCCATTTTGGGGATGATGTCATTAGGATTAATTCCACGTTTTTCAGCATAATTAGCCAGAGAATATGAAGCAGCAATCGCCATATTATCAGTGATCTTGGATGCTCTCACAAGCAAAGTACCCTTTAAAATACCTGGGAATCCTATAGAATTATTCACCTGGTTCGGGAAATCTCCTCTACCCGTAGCTACAATAAAAGCGCCAGCTTCTTTGGCTGCATAGGGATAAATTTCCGGTACTGGATTGGCGCAGACAAAAACTATTGATTTTGCAGCCATTTTACTGATCCATTCCGGCTTGATCGTCCCTGGTCCCGGTTTAGATAATGCTATTAATACATCTGCCCCTTTCATGGCTTCTGAAATATCGGTTATTTCTTTAGGATTAGTCTTCTGGCAAAGATCCCATTGATAATAAAATCTTTTGTCTTCTTCAAAATCTTTCCTTTTTTTTGTTAATGCTCCATTAATATCAAACATGATAATATTTTCAGGATTAACGCCTGCTTTAATATTGATTCTTGCTATTGCGGAATTAGCTGCTCCAGCTCCATAATGAACTATTTTGACATCTTCGATCTTCTTGTCTGCAAGTTTAAGTGCATTAATCAATCCAGCCAGAGTAACTGAAGCAGTTCCCTGAGCATCATCATGCCATACTGGTATGCTGCACTCTTCACGCAGAGTATCAAGAACTTTATAGCAATTTGGCTGCGATATATCTTCCAGATTTACTGCCCCAAAGCTGGGTGCAGCCATCTTTACAAACTCTATTATCTTATCTGGATCTTTCTTTCCCTGGGCATTTGTGCTGTCCACGCATAATGGCACTGCATCCACTCCACCCAGATATTTCATTAGATAGGCTTTTCCTTCCATCACGCCTAATCCGCCGGGAGGAGTGCAATCTCCATCACCCAGTACCCGAGTGGAATCACTCACAACTGCTACCAGATTACCTCGGTTTGAAAGCTCAAAAGAGGTGAGATTGTCATCCCGTATTGTAGTGGATACCATTGAAACCCCGGGTGTGTACCACACGTTAAACCAGTTAAACCCAGGCACAGGCACCTTTGGGACAACCTGGATCTTACCACGATAAAATTTATGTGCCATAAGGGATAGTCTTTTCAAGAACAGGGTTTTAGCTTTCGCTTTTTCTTCATTAGAAAAATCTGCCGGAAATATTTCATTAATGTTAGAAATATCCATTTTCACTTTCATCATCTTTCTCCAGTATATTTTTATATTATCTATTTTTTGTAATCTTGCACGCCTTTCTCATAAAGATCACCACCCTGGCAATCACTAACGACTATCAATGGCATATCTTTTACTACCAGTCTTCTCACAGCTTCCGGGCCCAGCTCCGGAAAGGCTATCACTTCCGCTTCTGTAATGGTCTTTGCCAGTAGTGCCGCAGCACCGCCAGTAGCACCAAAATACACACCGGTATATTGTTTCAATCCTTCCTTCACTTCCGCAGACCTTGGTCCTTTACCTATCATACCTTTCATTCCCACTTTCATAAGGTCTATCACAAAAGGATCCATACGATAGCTGGTAGTAGGTCCCGCAGCACCGATCACTTGACCTGGTTTTGCCGGGGAAGGTCCCACATAAAATATCACGCTTCCTTCTGGATCAAAGGGTAATTCTTTTCCTGCTTTAAGTAGATCTACAAGTTTCTGATGGGCTGAATCTCGAGCGGTATAAACAACTCCACTAAGGTAAATCTGATCTCCAATCTTTAACTTTTTAACATCTTCCTGCTTCAAAGGGGCATTTAAATTTATCATAATATTAACCTCACAATATAAATGTCTTTTCGCGGTTAGCATGGCATTGAATATTCACTGCAACGGGAAACGTGGCAATATGCCGGGGATATACTTCAATAAAAAGGTCGATTGCTGTGATCCTGCCACCAAGTCCGGCAGGTCCAATTCCCAGATTATTTACTTCTTCCAGCCATTCTCTTTCATATTCAGCGATCTTAGGATCAGGATTGCGTTTACCAATAGGACGCAACAGCGCCTTTTTTGCCATATAAGCCACATAATCAAAAGTTCCACCCACTCCCACACCCACAAAGATAGGAGGACAGGGGTTTCCACCGGCACTTTTCACCGTCTCAATCACAAAATCCTTAATACCCTGCACACCATCAGCAGGTTTAAGCATTTTGATGCGGCTCATATTCTCCGATCCCCCACCCTTGGGCATCAGAGTGATCTTCACCTTATCACCAGCGACAATATCAGTATGAAGTATTGCCGGGGTGTTATCTCCGGTATTAACCGGATTAGTAATAGGGTCTTTCACAATAGATTTCCTCAAATAACCTTCCGTGTAACCGGCAGCAACACCCGCATTTACTGCATCCTTAAGTAATCCGCCTGTAAATGACACTTCCTGACCGATTTCCATAAAGACTACTGTAAATCCGGTATCCTGGCAGATTGGAGTAGCTTCATTGCGAGCGATCTCCACGTTTTCCAGCAATTGCTGAAATACTGCCTTTCCTACCGGGGATTCCTCTTTTGCCTTTGATCTTTCAAAACTCTCCACCAGTGAATCATTTGCTACTGTGCAGGCTTCAATAGATAATTTCTTAATGATCTCGGTGATCTCTTTGACATCTACTTTCCTCATAACTAACCTCGCTTATTTATTGTGAATTGCTTTTTTTCATTAATTCCGCGATGGTGCTTCCAATCCTGGCGGGAGACATGGCTACCTTCTCTCCGGCTTCCTGCAATGCAGTTATCTTTTCCTGAGCAGTACCTTTGCTTCCGGCAATTATTGCTCCTGCATGTCCCATGCGCTTTCCTTTGGGGGCAGTCTGTCCTGCTATAAAAGCAGCAACCGGCTTGGTTACGTGCTCTTTGATATATTCTGCTGCCCGGATCTCCAGTTCTCCCCCTATCTCCCCTATCATCACAATGCCATCAGTAGCATCATCTGCTTCAAATAATTTCAATAGGTCAATAAAATCTGTCCCGATGATCGGATCGCCACCGATTCCTACTGCGGTAGATATTCCCATTCCAGCCAGAACCACCTGATTTGCTGCTTCATAGGTGAGTGTACCAGATTTAGATATTACTCCAATTCTGCCTGGCTTAAAAACAAATCCCGGCATAATGCCTATCTTAGCTTCTCCTGCGGTTATGATCCCGGGACAATTTGGCCCGATCAATACGCTGCCTTTACTCTTAATATATTTCTTGGCATACATAATATCCTGAACGGGGATACCTTCTGTGATGCACACTATCAGCTCTATTCCTGCGTCTGCTGCTTCCAGAATGGCATCTGCTGCATAAGCTGGAGGTACAAATATCATAGACACGTTGGCTTTTGTGCTCAGCACTGCTTCTTCCACTGTATTATATACTGGTTTCCCCAAGTGGCATTGACCACCCTTTCCAGGGGTTACGCCAGCAACTATATTCGTGCCATAATCAATGCACTTCTGAGCATGAAAAGTTCCTTCTTTTCCAGTGAAACCTTGAACTACTACGCGTGATTCCTTATGTACTAATATGCTCATGCACTCACTCCTTCCGCGGATTGCACAGCCTTCTTCGCTCCGTCCTGCAGGTCTGCTGCTATCAATATCTGGCGTATATTAGCCTGCTTCAATATCTCTCCCGCTTCTACCGCATTCGTGCCATCAAGCCGCACGATCACTGGCACCTGCACATCTATCTGACGCTTGGCTTCCAATATGCCATTAGCTATTCTATCGCATCTGACTATTCCACCAAATATATTCACCAGAATTGCTTTCACATTCTTATCCCGCAAGATAAGCTCAAATCCCCGTGCCACGGTTTCTGCACTGGCATTTCCTCCCACATCAAGGAAATTAGCCGGCTCTCCCCCTTCCAGCTTGATGATATCCATAGTGGACATAGCAAGCCCCGCACCATTTACGATACAGCCCACATTGCCATCCAGTTTCACATAACTCAAGCCATACTTTCCCGCTTCCAGTTCTGCTGCATCCTCTTCTGCTTCATCCCGCATAGCAGCAATTTCCGGATGACGGAAAAGGGCATTATCATCAAAGTTAAGCTTAGCATCTAAGGCAATAAACTCTCCATCCGGCTTTAATACCAGCGGATTGATCTCGATAAGGCTGGCATCAGTCTTCTGATATGCCTCAAATAAGGGTATCATTATCTTATTGAATTCCTTCATCTCTGCGTTAGTCAATTTCAAACCATAACCCAGTTTACGCAAATGATAGCCTTTTAATCCAGTGATAGGGTCAACGCCTACTTTGATTATCTTCTCGGGGGTTTCTGCTGCTACGGTTTCTATATCCATACAACCTGCGGTGGATGCCATGATCACAGGCATCTCATGTCGCCTATCCAGCACGATTCCCAAATAGTATTCCCGCTCAATATCGATAGCTTCCTGAATGTATAGCTTCCTAACTATCTTGCCTGCTCCCACGGTCTGGTGAGTTTTTAGCGTCATGCCCAGCATTTTTTCTGATTTCTCAAACACCTCGTCGAGGCTCTTGGCAAACTTGATACCGCCAGCTTTTCCTCTTCCTCCAGCGTGTACTTGAGCCTTAACTACCCAATTCTCGCTCCCAATTTCTTTTGCTTTCAGGCGTGCCTCTTCAGGGGATGATGCTTTACTACCTCGCGTAACTTTTACGCCAAAAAAATGTAATAATTTCTTCGCTTGATATTCATGAATATTCATTTTTTCCCCTCTTTGTACTTTTAATTGCAATTTTAGAATATTTTTCTTTTAGTCAAGAACTAATTTGTATATATAGATAATATATTTTAATGGGCATTATACCAATATCACCCTGGATTTATATTTTGTAGTTATGTTTGTTTACTTCTTTGATTTAATTTTATTATTAGCAAAGCTTTAAAGATTCATTCTGACATCCCATCCCTATTTTTTTTACCGCGTCTAAATGTTTGATAGACTGAATGGTAGGGGCAGACCCAAGTGTCTGCCCTCTTTTGGTCATAATATAACAGCTAAATCAGGGCAGACACGCGGGTCTGCCCCTACCAGCGTCTGCAAATCTAACAAAGACCCATTCAATTCTGTTATCTAAATCAGGGCAGACACACGGGTCTGCCCCTACCAGCGTCTGCAAATCTAACAAAGACCAATTCAATTCTGTATCTAAATCAGGGCAGACACGCGGGTCTGCCCCTACCAGCGTCTGGTGCAAAAACACTTTAATTATATTTCAGAGGGATGTCAGTTTAAAGATGCTATTATATCTGCTGTATATCGGGCTATTGCCAGGCAACTAGTCAATCCCGGAGATTCAATACCCATCAGGTTGATAAATCCAGATAGATACTTAGAGCTTTCCTCTTTTATATAGAAATCTCTAAAACCTTCTCCAGCTGCCTGCAATTTGGGTCTAATACCAGTATCATCGGGATGAAGTTTCTCTGTATCTATATTCAAATATTGTGTCACGCTATCAATAAATTCCTGCTTATGGCTTTCATCCATGGCATAATCAAGCTCATGCACATAATACGCACTGGGACCAAACCGCACCTCACCGGCAATATTAAGCGTGAGATGAATTCCCAGATACATACCTGTGGGATCCGGCATGGGATAGATCAGCTTATCAAAACAGAACCTTTCAGAGGTTTTATAATATTCTGCTTTGCACCAATGCAATTTCAAGCCGGTTGCTGCCGTATCTATTCCCGCCAGTGAGGCTATCTTTTCGCATTCAAGTCCTGCTGCATTTATCAGCGTTGCTGCCAAGAACTGCTCTCCATTTGTGAAAGTAACCAGATATTTCTCATCTATCCTCTTTATCTCACATACTTCCGAATCAAAAAGCAGAAATCCGTCATTTGCCTCAAATTCTATCTTCATGGCTCTCATCAATCCATGCGTATCCATGATTCCCGTACTGGGCACCAACATTCCCATTACTGCCTTTACTTCCGGTGCCAGCTTCTTGCACTCAGCACCTGATAGAATTTCCAGATCACTCACTCCATTGCGAATGCCATTTGCCTGTAATTCCATCAGGGCTGCAATTTCTGATTCATTCACTGCCACCACCAACTTCCCGCAATTGCGGTGTGCCACTTTATTCTCTGCCAGATATTTATATAATAGCTTTCTGCCTTCTATGCACAGCTCAGCCTTTAAGCTTGATTGCGGATAATATATTCCCGAATGGATAACTTCACTATTCCGGCTGCTGGTGCCTGCCATAGCTAACTTCCTTTTCCACTATAACCACGTCTTCATAAATCTTGCTGAGCTCTTTTCCTATTGCCAGTCCCACACAACCGGCACCAATAATAAGGAATTTTACTTCTTCCACTATCGCATTCCTTTTATTACCTGAGGGTTGACGATTGCAGGAGGCATTACACCTGCCAGACAGGCAGCTGCACAATCCCTCACCAGCTCTGCCATTCTGACCCTTGTTTCACAACTGGCACTTCCAATATGCGGCACGATCACCACATTATCCAGAGCGATCATCTCTTCCGGCACCTCTGGCTCATTGTAATACACATCAAGTCCCGCTGCTGCTATCTGCTTCCTTTGCAATGCATTGATAAGCTCCTGCTCATTAATTACTTTACCCCTTGCTGTATTGATCAAAACCGCTGTGGGTTTCATCATTCTAAATTGCTCAGTATCTACCAAATGATGCGTTTCCTGATTATAGGGAATGTGCATTGAGATGATATCGCTTTCTTTCAGCACTTCTTCCAGAGTTTTGTGTTCTGCCTGCAAGTGTTCATTCATCCATTTATTTTCATGATGATTATGATAGATAACTTTCATCCCAAAACCCATTGATCTACGGGCTACTGCTTCTCCGATCCTGCCAGCACCAATAATACCCAGAGTTTTGCCATAGATATCCTGTCCCTGCATCAGCATGGGAGCCCAACCTGTAAATTTACCAGCTCGAGTATAACGGTCTGCTTCCACGATCCTTCGGGCAGCAGCAAAGATCAGTGCCCAGGTAAGGTCAGCAGTAGTTTCCGTAAGTACTCCTGGTGTATTGCACACAGGAATACCTGACTCGGTTGCTGCCTGCACATCAATATTATTATAACCCACCGCATAATTGCAGATACCCTTCAGGTCTGGGTTTAGTTCAATAATATCCCTGCCTATCCTGTCAGCCAGCATGGTAATAATCACATCACATTTTCTGATTGCTTCTTTTAGCTCTTCCTGATCCATATTCCGGTCATAGGGATTGCATTTAACTTCATATATTTTTTCCAATTGCTGCATCACACATTCTGGCAATCGTCTTGTCACATATATCCTTGCTCTCATTGATCATCTCCTCATCTGGTTTTATTTATAAATTCATCTTTTCCCATAATCAAAGCTCCAGCAAAAGGTAATCTCTCTTTGATCATGCAATCTATCTGCTGTGACACTTCTCTGATCTCCCATTGAGCATGAGCATCTGAACGAAGGCGTGAGAAATGATATAATTCTCTCAGATTCGCTTTAAATAATACTGCCAATCGATGTCCATTGGTTAAAATATAATTCCCCAGTCCGGATTTCACCTGCTCAAGTTTATAATATAGCTCTTCAGCTTCCTTTATAACTGGTAATATGTATTCTTCACCACCAATCTCCCTGATCAATGGCGGGATAATATAACCATTTTCAGGTTTATAACTGCTACGGAGTAAAGTTGACATTCGATGCCTTTTTAATTGCCCAAAGCAAGAAGAAGAGATGAGTAGATTGAAACTAAAATCAGCCAGCTCAAATGCCCGAGGCATCCTCTGCCAGGGAGTTAGCCCTTTTAGCATATCTTTGAATATGCCCGCTTTTTCTTCCACGCTCAGCTTTTGCACCTGCTCAAATATCGACCTGATATCATTACCATTAATCTCAAAGATCATTCCTGCCAGTATCCAGTCCTCTGCAGCATGGGTCATACTCACAAATTGCAACTGACTGCTTAGTGGCACGCTCTCTACCTTTGTTAAGTTATCAAAATAACGCTTCTCACATTCTTCGCATTTGGTATATCGCACCAGCGAGGGAGCAATACTGCTTGCCTGCTGCCAAAGAGCTTCTCGTAATTGCTTTGCCTCTGCCAGCTCATTTTTATCCAGCCGCTGTAATAACCGCTCCAAAGACCGAGCATTAATAGTCATGCCAAACTGCGTCTGCGTAGCTAATGCCAGCACATAGCGTGCATCTTCTTTGGCTTTGCCCTTAAGTTCACTGGCACTGCCTTCAAAACCTTTTTGCTTAAGATATTCACTCGCCTTTTTGTTCAGCTTAAAATACAGATCATTCTGGCTTTTTATCACTTTTTTATAATCTGCTTCCAGTTCACTGCCTATTATTTCAGCAGGTAGATAATAATCACCTTTAAGGGTTACATATCTTTGGGATTTCTCAGTAAAGGATGCCAGACGACTCCGCTGAATATCTTCCACCAGCAGCCTGGAGATGCCAGTTATATCAAAATTAAATACTGCATGTTCTGCAACTGATGCATGCCCCATCTCAAACACAATATTCTCATTAGATGATCTTGCTTTTGCTACGTCCTGCAGGGCATCTTTACGCAGATCTCCCACACTCTTTTTGCTGCGTGATATCCTGGCATAGGCTGCTGAGATAGTTTCAGGCGTTGCCTGCTGCTGGTTCTTCAATTGCTTGATTTGACTGTAGTCAAGATTATATCCTGCTATTTCTACTTTCATTTATGTTCCAGACTACCCATGATATCCAGTTGTTGATCCACTATTTTGATTCCGCTGGAAGCGCCAATTCTATTAGCTCCAGCAGCAACCATTGCCCGGGCATCAGCTTCCGTGCGCACACCCCCTGAGGCTTTCACACCCATTTTGTTACCTACCACTTTTCGCATCAGGCGAACATCTTTCACTGTGGCTCCACCTGTAGAAAAACCCGTGGAAGTTTTCACAAAGTCAGCTCCGGCTTTTTTAGCCAGCAGACAGGCGATGATCTTTTCGTCATCAGTCAGCAGGCAGGTTTCTATTATCACTTTCAAAAGTGCTTTATTCTGCTGGCAGGTGTCACTAACAATCGCTATATCCTGATAAACCAGGTCATAATTACCTGATTTCAATTGTCCTATATTGATCACCATATCTATTTCCTGGGCACCATTCTCAATTGCCAATCTTGCCTCAAATGCCTTCATCACGGAACTATTAGCTCCCAAAGGAAAACCAATGACTGTGCAGACCACACCTTCTTTGAGATGATCAACCGCCAGACTCACCCAGCCTGGATTAAGGCACACACTGGCAAAACGATACAGCTTCACTTCTTTACATATTTTAATAATATCATCTTCTGTAGCATCAGGTTTCAAAATAGTATGGTCTATCAGACCGTTTAACTCACAATCCTTTTTAGCCACCTGATCAGGAAAGTTACTGCGATCTATCACCGAACTCAAACTGACTACATGTCCCCCACCTGACCGGGACAGCGTATCTTCCTCGATCTGAAATATCTCTCTGGCTATCTTCTCTATTTTATTCATAATTTTCCTCCAGAAATACATTCAGTAAATTACAGATATTTTGTAAAGGATAATTGGTCATAAAACATAGATCCCTAAAAATAATAACTACCCCCAGCCAAGTCAGGACTTTTGAACGGTACTCCGGATAAGAATTCTGGACAACAGTTTAAATTACTCAACCCTCTGCCGGATCCCAGAAGTCTTGCCCGAAATACGTTCAAAACTCCTGATCCTTACCTCCTACGACAAATACTACCCAGCCAAGTCAGGACTTTTGAACGGTACTCCGGATAAGATTTCTGGACGACAGTTTAAATCCCCCCCTCCCCTCAAAAACAATAAAATATCTAATTTCCGTCTTATACTTCTTCAGTTCGTATTGTTCGTAATTGTTCGCTGCTTTAAATCTTTTTATTCTCACATTACATTACATTAAATCACACCATCGCACTTTCTCATCTTCTCACTCTCGTTTTTTCTCTTGTATCACTAATCACAATTAGAAAATATTGACCAATTAATGGGGTTTTAGTAAATTATCCGTATATGAAAAAAATAGCAGTTACTGGGGCAAATGGATTTATTGGGAGCAGATTATGTGATCTGCTAAGGAAGAGTGAACATAAAGTGGTCTGTCTGGTGCGACACGGGAGTGATATCAGTTTGCTGAATGAAGCTGCTGAAATTCGTTATGTAGAATATAATAAGCCGTCTTCTCTGCGGGAGGCATTATCTGGTTGTGAGATACTTATCCATGCAGCAGCGCTTACCCGTGCACGTAAATGGGACGATTTTCAGAAAACCAATATTGATCTGGTGGAACAACTGGTGGAGCTTACTAATGGGATTGAAGGTTTTGAACAATTCATCTTTTTGAGTTCACAGGCAGCAGCGGGTCCAGCAATATCTGCTATTGGTAAAAAGGAATCTGAGCCCTGCAATCCACTTTCCATGTATGGCAAAAGCAAACGGGTTGCAGAAATAATAATAGAAGATAAATGTGCTCATGCCTGGACTATTATCCGTCCGGTAAGTGTATTTGGTCCTGGAGAAAAGGATTTTCTGGAATATTATAAAATTGTTAATTCCGGAATTGCTCCGCTGATTGGTATGACGGATAAATACTTTAATTTTATCTATGTGGATGATCTGTGCAGTTTGATAGATAAATCAATAGGCAACCCCGCAGCAGCTAATGAATGTTTTTTTGCCGCAGGGAATGAGAATATCAGTATGTCAGGATTTGCCTATATCATAGCCCAAGCTTTGAATAAGAAGATATTTGAGCTGAGGATACCTCTGACTGTACTTTATATTGCTGCTCTGATAAATGAGCTTATTGCTCTTACTCGTAAAAGTATTCCTGCCTTTAATCGGGGAAAATTCCGTGAAGCACGGCAGCGTTACTGGCTGGTAGATACTCAAAAAGCAAATGATCTACTGGGTTGGCAAGCTACATCTACCATCGCCAGTCAAATGAAGATCACTATTAAATGGAACAAAGCAAGGAAACTTCTCAAATGAAGAAAATTTACCTGATCATTTTCATTCTTTCAACCCGGTTATTATTTTCTCAAGCACCAGACAGCCTGCAGGCGATTTCGGCGCAGGACTCAATACTGATGGCAGAAGCTGTGGCAGAGCAAGCTCCCGCGGATACTATTACCTATGATCCTGTTGAACTTAAAAATGAAATCAATGAATTTATTGATGAGGATCAGCAGCAATTAAAAACGGACTGGTTTCCCTGGTGGTATTTGACCGAAAATAAACATTATATCTCATTTGACAAACCCTATCTGAGTGTCAGGAGGAATGGTTTTAGAATATACTCTGCTCAGGAACCTTCGATGCGACAAATCCAAAGTAATAGAATTTTTTATAGGTTGGAAAATCAGGGACATAGCATTGATCTGGAAAATGATCATTATTACCTGCCCGTCACCTTGACTGATGCTGAAGCGGGAATGGGAGATTATCGCAATATGCATGGCAATTTTACCATGCGCAAAGGTAAATTGCTGGGACAGGACAGTCTGGGTATTTGCCTTAATATAAGCGGGATCAATGGCTACTGGTTTGGTGATTATGATACCGCTGCCAATATCAGGCTGCATTTATATAATAAATTTCCAGCCGGAACACTGGAATTTATTCACACTACCTATAGTGAGGAATCCAGCAGTTATCTCTATCCTAAAGTAAATGATGAAGAACTGGTAAGCCGTGATATATCAGAGGAAATGGTATTATTCAATACAGACATCCTTGATCTGGGTTTAAGATATGAATCCGGCACTACCGCAGGCATAGATAAACGGCAGATGAGCTTTATGCTGCGGAGAACCGGTAAACTGCCAGTACTGGATTATGATCTGAGCCTGGAATATATTAAGGAAAATTCTAATGCCGATTCCAGTTGGCTTTCCTTGAGTGGAAATGCTTCTGGCAAATGGAAATCTGCTGATTATAAGGCAGCATGTGATCTGGTTGATATGGATAATTATTTTTATGAAGCTTCTTTATATACTGATCTATATAAAGGAATGGGCTTGATCGGGAAAACTGTGAACTGGGCATTTAATGACAGTTTGCTGTATTGGGATAACGGATCAGAAACACGCCTGGGAGCTGGAATTGCCTGGCATAATGATAATATTAGCGCAGATGTTATGTATGGAAATGAAGATAATGGGCTTTATAATGACTGGTATCTGGAATCTTATATAAATTGTAATATCCCCTATAAGGACTTCAAACTGGTCTATCGGAACTGGTCTTTCTATTTTCTGAATCCAGAATTTCAGACCCAGAATGAACTGGAATTTATCTATAACCTGCCTTATAACAACCGGGTGAGATTTATGATCAGCAGCAGGTATTATACTGATTATTATGATGATGATGAACATTTTATTCCTGCTGCCAGTAATATTGATCTGCTGCTGGGGGTTGGGATCAGCCGTAATTTTGAGATCAGAGCACAGATGATCAATTTTACTGATAATTACTATCTGCTGGGAAGCCCTATTGCGGGACTGCATTATATATTTAATATTTATTGGTATTTTGTTAATTAGTGAACAGTGAAGAGTGAGACGAGAAATGTAATGTAAGAGTTTAAGCAACGAACAAAACGAACAAAACGAACTAAATGTAAAACCAGAAACGTTTTTTTTCTTCAATTTAATATCTGAAATTTTTATAATTCCTTTCCCCATATTAAAAATACATCTGAGTTGTTTCGCCTTTATCCTTTCAGCCAATCTTACCAGGCAAAATTTATAAATGGAAGAAAAAAATGTAAATAACAGGTATATATATATCAAAATCGCCAAAAATTGTAGCAAACATAGTTTAATATCATATAATTAAGGTATTTAGGCTGCTACATTTTTGCTACAATTTGTTACATTTTCGTAAAGGTCTATTATTAAGTCAATTATACAACTTAAAACAGCATGAAATCTGTTTTTTAACAGATGAGAAGTTTCAGATGAGTGATGGGTGAATCAAATTTTGAATTATGAATTTTGAATTAGGGGAATTGAATTGAATCCACCCTAGGCGGACAAGAATATCGTTAGTTGTTAGTCATTAATTGTGAATTGACTGGTATTTCATTAAAATTGTTTGCGCTAGTTCGCGTTTGTTCGCGGCTAAAAATCTTTTTATCGTTAGTTGTGAGAAGTGAGAAATTAAATATAGGGGTATGTATATCTCAAAAAGGGCAAAAATGTAATGTCTTGTTGTAATTGATTTTATTGCAGTGGTTTATGACATTACTTTTCCTTATATTTGCTGAATAATTGAAAATGTAAAATGTAAATTGTAAAATTAAAAAAGTATGGTATATATATGGGGAAAAGTTCGAAAAGAGTGACTTTTGTCTTTATTTCTATACTAAGCAATAAATTAAGCGGTCACTTTATGGTCACTTTTTATTTCATTAGTGTATTGTGTTAAATAGCAGTTTGTTAAGGGGATTGATTAAATGTAATCCACCCTGGCGGACAAGAATATCGTTAGTTGTTAGACGTTAATTGTGAATTGAGGGTTTGACAGGGTGTAAATAATTGAAAATGGTAAATTGAAAATTGAATCCACCTTAGGCGGACAAGTAATCCATAGGTTGACTAGCCTTTGGCTAGCTCTGGAGTTTGAACATTTACTACTGATATTTCCGACTTGCTGTAAATAATTAAAATATAGGCAATTAACTCTTGGGTGTAAAATCATCTATTTCATAATATCCTATTTCACAACGAGATACGGCATTAAGCAATTTCCCTTTTTGCCTGTTTAGCTGCTTCAGAAACCTTATCGCGATAAAAACCTCTTTCCACAAAAACAGTCAAAGCAGGATCGTTTTCGGATGAAATTCTCTTAAATCTGTTATTTCTTCACACCTATCTGTCCAAATTTATGATTTAATTGCCAATAAAACTATATAAAATAAAACTATACAATTATGTAACAAATTGTGGCAATAACGTAAC
>JAVCCT010000082.1 GCA_030765325.1 Candidatus Stygibacter frigidus
CAAAATCCTGTTCTATTATCAAAATAATTCATCTTCTTCTTCTCTTCCTTTCGCGTCATTTCGCGCCTTTAGCGGTTGATGAATTCTTCTTCTTTTCAAGAACTTACCGCTTGATATCTACTTTTGGGAAACTCCGCATCATCATAACCGCCAAGGCTATTGTCATACCTTACTACCAGCAATTTATACATCTAAAACTCCTGAAAAAAATTCTAAAAAGCAGGGGGTATCCCCCCCTGCACCCCCCCAATACTCAAACACTCTCAGCCTTCATACTTTTTTTGGTTGTTGCATCTCATGTCATGCAAAAGGCAAAAAAGAAAAAAATCAAAAATCAAGGGGAAACCCTGCAAAGGCGGAAGCCTAAGTCGTAGTTGCTGTACGCGGCATAAATGTTGAACCGACCGGAAACGGGGCAGAAGTTGGCATAGTCGTACCAGCTACCGCCGCGTACCACCCGGAAGCTACCGCTCACAACACCATGTGGATTAGTTTGCGATCCACCCGGATAACTGCCATAAATATCCCATACCCATTCCCATACGTTACCACTCATATCAAAAGTACCAAGCTCATTAGCTGCCTTTGTACCGACTGTATGGGTTGTATTGCCGGAATTGCTACTATACCAGGCAACTTCATCTATATTATTACTGCCGCTGTAAGTATAATTATTAGTCTCATTACCTCCCAACGCTGCAAAATGCCACTCCGCTTCCGTTGGCAAGCGATAACAATTGGCTGTCCAGTCGCAGGAGACATTAGTGTGATTTTGATAACTTGAATTCCAGCCGGCGGGCCAGTCATCGGGATTTGTGCCATAAGTACTATAACTGTAACACGGAGTGATACCTTCGTACATACTACGCCGGTTGCAGTATTCGATAGCATTAAACCAGGATACCTGCTCTACGGGTCCATTGGTAACACTAGTAAAAGAAGAGGGATTGTTTCCCATTACTGCCTCATATTCGCTCTGAGTTACTTCATATTGACCAATATGAAAGGATGATACCGTCACATCGGAGGTGCCATTATTAAATGTGCCTCCTTCTACGAAGATCATACCTTCAGGCTGCTCATCATCCACCAATATTCTAACGCAATAGAGCTCACTGAAAATTCCCGGGCATTCGGCTCCGAAATTCCAGATGACATGTTTACCGGTTCCTGATAATATACCTTCCCCAATATCACCGGAAAGAGAATCGCAGCTTACCACCCAGGTTTCTCCGGCATCAGCGGAAACTGCCATACTAATAGTTAATGTATCGCCATCAGCATCAAATACATCGTAATAAACATCTATCAGCATACTGCCATCGGTACGCTGGCTGAAGCTCTGATTGCTTAGCTCTGGCAGAGTGTTTGCCCAAATAACGCAACTAATAGCAATAAATATCAATAATCCTATTCTTTTCATCTTACCTCCAATTTATATTGCTTTCGCATTTTTATCTTCTCTCTTCACAAACCACAGACAATGTCGGAATGAAAAATGTAAAATTGAATATCTCCTGCATATACTGTGCCAGAAGTATTCCATCTTCACATTGTCTCAATTTCCCACTTTCCCATTTTCTTACGCTTACTGTCCGTGTAGTCCGTGCTGTCCGTGGTTCATAATCTTCTCTTTTTCAACCGCGAAACACGCTAAAGAACGCGAAAAAATGTAAGAAAATATAATACTCAATCTCATTATTAATCCTCATATATTCCTTCTCTGTGCTCTCTGCCTGCCATGACGAACCTTGTTCGTAGTTGGTGGTTTATAATCTTCTCTTTTTTTTCCAACCACTGAAATAGCGGACTCCGTCCGAATGGAAAATTGAAAATGTAAAATGTAAAATTGAATATCCCTTACAGTCTCTGTGGCAAAAGTATTCCATTCTTCACATTTTCCCAGTTTCTTTCTCATTTTACATTATCCGTGCAAATCCGTGTAATCCGTGGCATCAGTGTTCTATTCTTCTATTTCAGCAAAATAGCTTTCTTAACTTCACTACCGGTATCAGTAGAAAAGCGGATAAAGTATATCCCGCTGTTATTACCTTCAGCATTCCAGATCAGGCTATATCTTCCGGCAGCTTTATTTTCATCAGCCAGCACAGCGATCTTTTGACCTTTGATATTATATACTTCAATCTTTACGCTTCCGCTTTCAGCCAGTTCATAGTCAATAGTGGTTATAGGATTAAAGGGATTAGGATAAAGTGCTGAAAGTTTATTTGTTTCGGGTACAGGCTCTGTTAATCTATAACTGATATTCTCTGAGAAACCATTAGATTCTAATACTAAGCTGATTGTTGCCGCAGCAGCGAAACTCCGCTGATATGGAATACGCAGAACATCACCACTAATTCCAGAGGCAGAGACTAAAGCAAATTTATCATCATTCTGCTGACAAAGGCAATCAACAGCCATGATCTCTACTGCCTCAAGTTGCAGATTTTCTTTGCTCTCAATATTCAAACCAAAACCAAATAACTCTGTATCACAGGAGAAATAGATATATTCATCATCATTGGAAATAACAATATTATTTTCTGCATTACGATACGGATCATAAACCGGTAATGTATCCCGCAAGCCTACAACGTATTGCAGAATATAAGCTCCGTCTATGGCATAAAGCTCACCATCCAGATCCACATCAGCACGCTGGAAACGCCAGTCCTCCCAGGGTACCGGATCTTCAGGTATCGGATCAAGATCAACTATATTCATCAAGATCAATGATACATCATAACTTTCAACCTCGCCGTTATCATTAATGTCGCCGTAGTATATTATTATCGGCTCTGTTATTTCAAAAACACCGCTGGCGGCTTCAGCCATATTGCCATAAAAATCAGTAGCAATTCCTTTAGTATAGACGTTTTCAGAAGGTTGATCGGGAACAGCCCAATCATAGTTATAGAGTGAATCTGATGCTGTCATGTTTACATCGTAAGCAGTGTTTTGCACTTCATCAAAATAGAACTGCAAGCTTACCGGTTCTTCGGGTGGTACTGCAAAGCTGTCTTCCAGTATCATAAAGCTGATATTGGCAATATCCTCTGGTGTAAACACTTCTCCGCCGGCTGGGCTAATAATCGTGATCGCAGGTAATTTACTATCAACGGTGCCAATCTCCGTATCTCCCATTACCACTTCTGCCTGTAATGACATCATAAAAATTACAAGCAACAAAATTACTAATTTTGTTTTCATAAATCCTCCATATTTTATTAAACCGTGAATATAGCAAAATGCCCAATTCAATCTAAAAATCTAATCCTCTCCTTTCACTGGCTAGCCAACGCATAGCTGTAAACCATTAAATGACAGATGCCGGCGTTATTACTGCACGGGGAGCTTCACACTTTTTTATCACTTATTTACAGCATTTTAAGATTTCTGGCTGTATAGCGAGTGATCCCCGGAAACATAAAATATAATAATTAAGCGCAAATAATCCCTCCTTCTCTTTTCCTCTTAGCTGTCATAAATTATTTATGTTTCATTGAAGTGAATTTAATAAAATAATGGATTATTAGTCAATATTTTTATCTCAGATCTGCCCCCCCCCTCCGAAAGAGACTGTTCAATTATTATAATTGATTCATCCCTGAAAGGGATTCACTATAATAGCCCCAGTTCGGCACGAAGTGACTACCTGGGGTTAATGATATAATTATACATCCCTCCCCCAAACACCGGCTGCGCCGGTGGTTGGGAGAGGGGTGGATGGTAAATTTGACCCCGGGTTGTCGAAATACAACAACCCGAGGCTATTATAGTTATTCCCCTTCAGGGAATTTGTCAATTTTCGTGATTTTATCCCTGCCGTGATGTAGCTTATGCAGCTCAAGAGTACTAATCCCACATCACTCCGTTAACTCTGTTCACGCTGTTCACTGCGTTCACAACATTAACCAAGTCCATTACAAATAACTAATGAAGAAGTAGCACTACTCAAAACCAAATTCACCCAGTTTTGTAATGAACTGGCAAACCTGAAAACAAATTACCGGAAATAATAAAATTTTTTTATTTAGGATAGCGTTTTAAAGTATAGGATAAAATCAGTTGAATATAAAATAACAATAGATTTTTCCTTGAATTTAACCAAAAATAGAATGATAAAACAAATCGGCACAATGCAGAGCACTCTCCCAGCAGTTCTGTTTATCTTCTGTGCACCAGCAGGCAGAGAGCACAGATTGGCAGTATGCCATCATTGCTATCTGCTGAAGATGATAACCCAGGATTTCAGAGAATATCGCCAGCCGGGCTTCAATCAACTTATTCAAATCGGGATATGTCAAAAATTGCGAGGGATTATACATGAAACAGGCAGTTTCATAGAGCGGATTTCCGACAACACCTTTGGGGTCAATGATCCGCCATGTATCACCGTCACTGAGGATATTATAATGATGCATATCCCCGTGTAATAGAGTGTCAAAATCCTTTGCACTTTCCAGCTCATCGAACATTGAGCTGGCATTATGAAGATAACTGTGCGGGATCAAAGATTCCGGAGATGAGAGAAAGTCTGATAATTTATTGAACCAACCTTTTACAGTAGGGAAATTATATTGAGATTTCTGGAATGATTTTAAGTCCTTCATTAGATTAGCTGTGATAATATTCTGCTTTTCTTCATTTTCAATGTAATGCAAAGATTTTCCGGGTAAAAGCCTGGGAAGCAGAATAGCCCCTTTTAGTTTATCAACTGCCAAAGGTTTCAATAGATAATCACTTTTTATCTCACTCAGGGCAGCGATTTCAAAATCGATACCAGACCAGGGACAGCCAATTTTAAGAAAAGCAGGTTGGGAATTATTTTTCTGGCAAAAAGCAGTAAAATTATAATTAGAATCTGAGAGCGAAACAATATCACTTAATTCCCATAATTCCGCCAGCTGAGAGATCAATTTCGGCAGTTCATTCAGCCATTTTTCACCATTTTCACCAAAGCGATCTATTACCCACCTGGCAAAAGCAGCCTGATCAATATTTATTTTATCCATTACCAAAATATTTTGTTGCATTGCGTCTTTCTTTATCAGAGAAGATGATAATACCCGCAATGATAACAGTGACACCGATAATTTCTAATTCCCCCGGCAAATAATCTGGAAGTATTATCATCTGGATAAAAATGGGCATGGTGATGAAAGTGGCATTATAATGTGGAATAAACTGTGACGCATTCACTCTGCGACTGTAGGCATGCTGAGTGATGAGCACTGAAGTTGTGGATGCAGCAAAACTTAATAGAAATAAGAGCCAGCCGACTGGATGAGTAGGAAATATACCACTATGAAATGAGAAATTCAACCCGGCAGCTTTCAAAATGGGATCAAGGCAGGCGATCAGACCTGCAATCAGACCAGAGATCATGGCATCAATGAAGATATGTTTACTTCTGACAGCTATTTTTAAAAGTATCGGAGTGAGAATGATTACTGCCAGCAGGAGATAGATAAGATTTGTCAACTTCACCATTTCCATTACAACTGGCTTTGAATCCCGGGCAGCAATTCCCAGCAGTAAACTGCCGGTTATAATAATAATGATCCCCAGCCAGTTTTGAGGTGAGGTTTTTTCATGCATCACATATTTCGTGAATAGTAGCATAGGTAGCATGCCTATACCATACATGGCAGTAAAATAGGAAATTGTACCATATCTGGCTGCCAGAATCACAAAGATTACACATGCATTGGATAGAACTATACCCAGGATATAGATGAAATCATTCCCGGAAAGTCGTTCATGAGGGGTTTTACCAGATATATTCGCCAGCAGTCGATCATAGGAGTGAATACCTAATCTTTGCAGACTCCGGGCAAAATGGAGAATAATGGAATATATTATTCCCAGAATGATAACTAATAAGTTATTACTCAATAAAACACCCCTAATAAAATAACTTAGAGAAATCTAAGAATTTCTAAAATCAATGATTTTCTACTGAAAACGTCGAACAGATACGAGAGATCACGTTAATGCGTCAAGCATTTTGAGCATCTAGTTAATAATGTGGGTTTATTCCTGAAAAGTGTGCGGTGCTGAACGGGCAGGTGTTCGCTGGCGTACAGTATTAATTAAGTATAAAAACCTAAGCAACTATTTGTCAGTAACTTATGGTTTGGCACGGTTATTGCATTAAGATACAGTATAATGTGATGGAGGCAAAAAGATGAAAAAGATGAAAAAGAGTATTTTAGCTAGATGGAATGAAAGAAAAGCAAGATTTGGAGGTACACGATGAAGCACACTAAAATAGTAAACAAGTGGAATGAGCGTCGTAATCGGTATACTGGAAAGCGGTAATGAAACGGGTCCGCCTTTACCAGGGTTTGGTGCAAAAGCAAACCAATCTCATTTCTTCTCAAATCCCACTCTAATATCAATCGAAATCTCAATTTAATTGATATTATATATATATATTACGTTTACCCCCAAATAATACCTTATTTTACTCTCTTATTCTCCTCAAGTACAATATTATTATGTAAACTTGTTATTTAATTTTTCATTTACATACACACCTTCATCTTACATTAATTTCATATCCACTTGTGCTAAGTTGCCACACGTGTTTTGATCTGAGAGGGCTGATTTTGGGAGAGTGTTTCAAGATTATTTTGCTGTATTATCAGCTAATGCTGCAAGTGATTTTTTAGGAGATATGACCTATAGGTCGTATAAGTCCTATAGGTCATATTTTATATATATATGTGGTAGAAGAGCTAATTTCCTCATTAACTCCTTGACAATAAAACAGGTTAATAAAATTTTTGCTGTCTCGAAAGTTATATAAAGGAGTCGAAATGAAAACATTAATACCAAAAGCGGATCAAATCCAGCAGAATTGGTATATAGTTGATGCGACTGACCAGGTATTGGGTCGTCTTGCCACACGTGTGGCAAGCGTGATACGAGGTAAGAACAAGCCTTATTTTGCGCCCAATCTTGATACTGGGGATTTTGTGATCGTGATCAATGCAGAAAAGGTACGTCTAACTGGCAACAAAGAATTGCAGAAGACTTACCAGCGTTACAGCGGTTACCCTGATGGGTTAAAAACCATATCCTACACGCGGATGATGGCAGAGAAGCCAGAAGAAATCATTCGTCATGCAGTGAAAGGTATGTTACCCAAGAATATCCTCGGCAGACAATTGTTTCAGAAACTAAAAGTTTATGCTGGTGAAAATCACCCACATCAGGCCCAGAAGCCTGAATCACTAACCCTTGATTAGGAGGAAATTTAATGCAGTATTTTGATGCAATAGGTCGCAGAAAGAATGCAGTCGCCCGGGTAAGATTAACCCCAGGGACAGGCAAGCGTACTGCTAACGGCAGAACGATGAAGAATTATCTTTCTCGCGAAACCTTGGAAATGGTAGTAGAACAGCCACTTGGTATCGTTAACTTATCTGATAAGGTCGATATAAAAGTAAATGTTCGCGGTGGTGGACTTTCCGGTCAAGCCGGAGCAATCCGACACGGAATTTCACGTGCTTTGATTAAGTATGATGAAGAATTACGCGGAGCCCTGAAAAAAGGTGGATTTCTTACTCGTGACCCACGTATGGTTGAGCGCAAGAAACCCGGTCAGCCTAAAGCACGTAAAAGATTCCAGTTCTCAAAA
>JAVCCT010000298.1 GCA_030765325.1 Candidatus Stygibacter frigidus
TAATCTTAACTATACCAAAGAAAATATCAGTGAGACCGTTAAAGTGAGAGTTTCAAGAATAGATATTGATAGTAAGAGAATTTCTCTGGAACCAACTGACATGCCTGAGACAGAAAGAAGGGACTCACGTGATAGCGGTGGTGGAGACTGGCGCAGCTACAAGCAGGACAAAAAAGACGAAGTAGATGAAGATAATCCGTTTAATATCTTATAATTAAACAGATAATATAGATTTTTTAAAAAAGGTCATCAGTAATGATGACCTTTTTTTATTGAGTTTTTGCAGAAATTAGCCAATAATATCAGAACTCCCTGAGAGATTCCTGGATTCCTTTATGAATTTCATACCAGAAATCGAGTCCTGCTTCAGCTTTATTTTCTTCGAATCTATCAAGCCATTGCTTCAACTGAGGGTCATCAGATTTATCGATTTCAATTTTGCGTCTCAGGAAGCTCATAACGAAGTCCAGGTTACGTTCAGATTCCCAGAAAACACTGGCATTCCTACTATTGATGCGAGAGGCAGTCATATTGATATTATGGATGAATTCATCTTTCAGATTGTATATTTTATCCATGATCTCGGGCAGCATATCTTCTGCCCAGCCTCTATGGAAACGGCATACACCTAAATTATCCATGACCAGTTCCGCCTGAAACCGCTCAGCAGCCAGGCGCCCTAGATCACGGGGTCGGAAGAATTCATTTCCATAATACATATAATATTTACCCATAATAGCCATGGGTGATAAAACACCAGGAGTCCAATATTGGTTAGGAACCATCCAGCCTTTTCGGGCAAAAGCAATATAGAGGAATTTATCAAGGAACTCTTTTCCCTTCTGGCGGGAAATTTTCCTGCCAAACTTACGGGCTCCTTCAGCGAAATTTAAGATCCCGCGATTCTGGATGATGGAATCCAGCAGTTCAATTCCGACTTCGGAATTAAGGGAAGAGTCATTTATCAAATCAAAATTATCTAGATCAAATTTGGGTTTTCTACTTACTCCAACTTCCTCTGGAGATAATAAATCTTCATCAAGGCACTCCATCAGCCAGGAAAGAACTCCTCCGGCAGAGATAGCATCAAAGCCAAGTATATCAGCATGATGAACCAGTTTCTCAGCAGAGCGCTGATCAAAAATACCGCAAAGAGGTCCCAAAGTCTGATATGGTTCGTAGTCTTTTTTATATTCGCCATTCATCTTTTTGCAGAGAGCAGAGCAGGGCTCGCCACAAGTCTTTTGCTGTTTGGTAGCAATAGTTTCTTCGTTGAATTGTTTCAGATAATGATCCTGGATGAAATTTTTGTGCAAATCTAATCTTTCCTGTTCAGAAAAATAGATGCTCTTATAATTGAAAGCGATCAATCTGCCAGAAATATTGGCATAATTAACACCTAACGTACCCCCGGTTTGGAATTTAGGATCAAAGCGATACTTGGTTGTTGCTTCAAAATCTTTTACAGCCAGGATCTGGTCATATTTATCTTTAAACCATTTATCGGCAACAGAGCGATCTCTAAAATCTTCTTCCAGATGCGTTCCGCCATAGATAATTGCAACAATTCCATGTTCCTGAAACAGCTTTGATCCTAAGCCACCACGACCAGCCCAGGTATCGACATTGGTAATTTTATTATCTCGAATCGCAGCTGAACAGATTGCGCCCATATCAGTTGATCGTGCTGCAGGTCCCGTAGCTAAAATGCGAGGTTTAGAGCCAAATTTATCACCAAATTCCTGATAAGTGAAGTCCATCATGGAATAAACTCCCTGTCTTCCGGCAGTCCAGATATCATCAGGTTTGATCGGTAACAATTCCACCTGGATTTCTTCACCATGATTACGATTTAAGTATAATATAGAGGGCGTGGCAGATTTCCCGATTATGGATAATAAATTTATTCCTAAATTGTTGAATTCTAATCCAGCTCCACCCATGGAAGAAATATAAAATCCTCCCCAACAGGGTGAAAAACCAGAGAAAATGAGTCGATTTGATCCTGGCAGGATGGAACCGGCAAAAAGTCCAACGCCAATATTTAAGCCATTATTTTTTCCTGAAAGATGCAAGCCAAGATCGACAGGTCCAAAAAAATCTCCCAATTTATAACGATCTATGCGATAAAAAGAAGTATTTACATTAACCTGCAATACCCGTATGGTTGAATTCATGTTATCTCCTTTTTTAATGTAATAAAATACTAATAACATTTTTTCAGATATCAAAGCTCAAAATGTCTGTCAATACAAATAAGTGAGCATGGACTTCATTGAAAAAAGTGATGTTCAGTTTCTACCAGCTAAGACCTTGCGAATGGTTGAAAACCTTCGCAATGGTTGATCAGTTATCAGCAGAAGTTTTTTTTGCCTGTTTATGAATACGCCATAAGATAAAGAGTAGCACAAATCCGCTCCAGGTGAACCAGGTCATGCGGAAATAGGTGGGAATTGCTCCAATCTTATCCAGCCAGTGACCGCTAAGTGGAGAAAATATGGCAAAACCCAGACTGGCTGCCATACTCACCATAGAGCTTACGGTTGCCCGATTGTGATCTTCCACCTGGTGATTGATATAAAAGCTCATAGTGGGGTTATAAAGCCCCCGCACAAATTGCTGCAAGGCAAAGACGGGGATCAGATAAATGGCTGGATGCAGCGCAGGCAGCAAAAATGATAAACCCATTATAAAAAGTAGTACCAGCAGCAGACGTCGCGGTCTTATTTCCTTGAATGTATTCACCAGATAATGAGACGAAAAAGCAGCTGCCAGATTGAAGAAGAGAAACGCTACCCCATACCAGGCAACATCGAGCTTCACAACCTCAAAATATGGTTGATAAAGCCAGAAACTGCTCCGGCTGGCTATCCCCATAACAATGGCAAATCCAAGAGCCCACAATATCCGCTTTTTAGTAAAGACTTCCTTACTGCTTTGCAATACATGACTCACATAGCTGCCAGAGGATTTTTGCCTGCCCTGATCACTAAAAAGGGAGGACGTTATCATGGCAATAACCAGAAATCCCAGGCTGATTATGAATGGGATCAGGGGATTGATCTTATATAAAAGACTGCTGATTACTGCTCCCACACCCTGACCAATGAAAACCACTGACATTGTCTTACCCATAATAGTTTGATATTCTTTTTTGCGGTCAAGTTTCACCAGGCTCTCATATAATAGTGAAGTATCAGAACCGCTGGTGAAAGTGATACCCAGCCCAAAAGCTATTTCTGCAAATGCAAAGATCAAAAAGCTGTGTCCCAGGATATAAAGCAGTAAACCCACAAAGCAGAGCAGGCTTCCCAAAAATAGAGCCAGATGACGCGTGATCTTATCAGAAACCATTCCAGTAGGAACTTCAAACACTATCACTGAGATCGCTGAAATGGATTGCAATACCATGATATTAGTATAGTTCAACCCTTTCCAAAGCAGAAAAAGCATCAGTACAGGACCGATGATAAGCATGTTATTAAAAAATCTATAGTAAAGGAA
>JAVCCT010000231.1 GCA_030765325.1 Candidatus Stygibacter frigidus
CTTTATTCATGCCATAATCACTGCGGGAAGGAATATAGCCACCGGTTCCCGGTTGAGGAAACCATAATCTATGAAAGTGTTTCTTGGCCAGGGTCATAGCAGCATCAAAGCGGATAATAGGAATTTTACGTGCAATCTGAATGATCTCATTAAGGACAGCATTGCGAACATCTGCCATAGTGTAATCCAGCTGGGCAGTATCATTCCAGGGCAAGCCAGTTCCATCATTACCATGATAGATATAGCGGCGACTGTTTGATCTTCTATCATGTAATTCAAAAACTACAGCAGCATCCGTTTTGGAGTAATAATGATCTTCTATGCGAACTTCCACTTCAGGATGAGCACTAAGATTCTCCCCAGTAAAATAGTAGGAATGAAAGGGTGGTTCATCTCTTTGCAGATACCAGTCAGGGTGGTTAACAATCCACTCTGAATCTATACCGGTATGATTGGGAACCATATCGCATCCGAGTCTGACCCCATAATTTCTGGCTCTTCTGCTAAGATCATCCCACGCGTATTCTCCACCAAGTTCATTGGCTATCTGATAGCTGTCCAGTGAATATGCCGAGGCAATTGCCAGATGATCACCATTCATCCCTTTGATTTTGCGGGAAGCATAACTTCTCTGCCAGATACCGATGAGCCATAAACCAGTAATCCCTCTTTTTTGGAGTAATTTCAGTTCTTCATCAGGGATTTGATCAAGAGTTCGGATATGAAAACCATATTTTAGCGAAAGCTGATGCAGCCACACGTAGGTGCTTTTGGCAATGAGCACCAGATTTGACATCCAGTTTTTATCTTCAGAATAATATTCATCGTCTTCCATGTCACTCATATGGGAATAAGTGATAGCAACTGGAGGAGGGAATTCACCGCTGAAATGTTTTTCTTCTTCTTTGATAAGATCAAGTGCCTGTAAAATACTGGTAAAATCATCCAGATAGTCACCCCAAATCAGTAAAATATATTGCAGTTGATCTCTGATAGAATCAGGATGTTTAATTGCCGGCTCTCTCAGGAGCTGATACAGGTCTTTGGTCTGAATAATATTATCACCAGATTCCTGATGTTTTGATTGAATGCAATTGATCAATTCCTGGATGATAACCGTATTGCCAGAGTCCTTAATAAGAGGAGCATTATCAAACAGCACAGCATAAGGCTGATAAGCAGGATTGAGATTATTAACCCAATTGATAATGATCTCTTTCAGCAGATAATTAACCTGATCTGGGTTTTCTCTTTTAAATTCCAGCTTCAGGAAATGAGTGATATATAGTTCCAGAAATTGGAAATAACTTTCTGAACCCTGAGTGGATTTCAGGAAGTAATTAATATCTTCCAGCAGAGATGGGTAATGTTTTGCAATGTAATTTTCTATTACTTGAAAGCTAAGTTCAGACATGGTGATAATAGCTTTCAATTCTCCAGCACTAAAATGACGATCTTTTTTCTTGATATTATCATTAAAAATCTGAATAGTGTGCTGAATATCAGAGGCATTACCATTAACCAGCTTGCCAATTTTTGAGAACCTGATTTCAGGGATCTCTTTGATATATGGCTGGGAGCGATCTATTGCCAGACCGTATCTGGTCTCTTTATTTTCTTTTATCATAATTATAGCTTAATGTTTCCCGTGAGTTTAATAATACCATTTCACAAGGTTAAGGAAATCTCTGAAAAGATAGGGGCGAGGCTTGAGCCTGGCATTAAAATATTGGATCCCGGAACTGACTATCTTGATATTACCTTCAAAAATAGTGAAATCACCCTCAGTTCTCGTTTTACGCAAAGATGCAGTTGAGAATTTATCATCATATTTATAATAAATCTCACATTCAAGCAGGTCATCATCAATTCCATTCAGATAAGTAGTAGCAGTAACAGGGATTTTTTGTCCACTCAGAACAATAGCATTCTCATGCAGGTCTAATTTGAGATCAGAAATCTTAACATCCTGCCATTTATCTTTCAAAAGAGATTTAAGCCCAACCAGTTCCTTCAGGCATTTCTGATTATCCTGGCTAAGTATTTTGGAATATAATGAACCGGGAAGGTAAAAATCATTCACGTATTCCCGCAGCATGCGATGCATATTGAAGTCTCTGCCCACTGGATAGATGGAATTAATCGTCATTGCTATCCAGGCAGAGGGGTAGCCATTTTTATTTCTGGTGTAATATAGCGGAGCGATCTCACTTTCCAGTTTATAAAAAAGCTCTTCTGCTTCCAGCCTGTCGCGCAATTCCTGATCTATAATATTTTCATCAGCTTCAATAGACCAGCCATTTTCGCCATCATAACACTCAGGCCACCAGCCATCAAGAACGCTCAGGTTCAAAACTCCATTCATTCCAGCTTTCATACCGGAAGTTCCGCTTGCTTCCAATGGTTTGATAGGATTATTAAGCCACACATCTACTCCCTGAACAAGATGACGGGCTACATCAATATTATAATCTTCTATAAACACAAATTTATCCTGTACATCATGTTCACGGGCAAATTCAATTATCTTTTTGATCAGCTCCTTTCCTTTGACATCCGCCGGATGAGCTTTACCAGCAAACACAAACTGGATTGGATGGGTGGGATGATTAAGCAGTTTCAATAATCTCTCTGGATAGCGCAGGATCAGGTTTGCCCTTTTGTAGGGAGCAAATCTTCTGGCGAAACCGATCATAAGATGCGAAGAATCCAGAACCAGGCTGCCACCTTCATGGAAGAGCTGAAGATCACTTTTATAGATCAGAGATTTTTCCAGTCTTTTATTGATATAGCTGATCAATTGCTGTTTACGCTGCATATGAGCTTCCCAAATCTCTGTTTCCGGGATTGTGAGTACATTTTCCCAAACAGATTTTTCTTCCGCAATATGCTGATATCCTGTTCCGATATAACGATCAAATAGTCCCACAAGCTGAGGTCCCAGCCAGGTTTGAATATGAACTCCATTAGTGATGCCATGAATGGGCATCTCCTGCTCACACACCCCGGGATATATGGAATGCCACATTTTTTTAGACACTTCACTATGTATTTTTGAAACTCCATTAATATAATTACTAAAACGAATCGCAAGTACGGACATGGAAAATTGATTGTCCATGTTTTCTTCAGCTGCCAGCTGCTTGATTTCATTAAAATTTTTGCCAAATGCCAGACAGCGGTCCCTAAGATAAGGTTCCACAAGGTCATTACTATAGCGTTCATTTCCTGCTGGCACGGGTGTGTGTGTGGTAAACACAGTACTGGAATGAATTAATTCTACAGCTTCCTCATAAGTGAAATTATGTTCATTGATCAGATCTTCCATGCGTTTCAGGATCAGGAAGGCTGAATGCCCTTCATTCAAATGAAATATTGTGGGATTAAGGTTAATCTTTTTCATCAGTTCCATAGACCCGTAAGCGATCACCAGTTCCTGCAATAATCTCATTTCACGATCAGCCACATAAAGGTAATCTGTGATATGACGGAACTTCTCTTTATTGAGGGTAAGATTAGTATCCATCAGGTACAATGGTACTTTCCCCACATTTATGCACCAGGGCTGGATATAGCATTCTTCGCTACCCAAGCGTATCTTCAATATCATATCTGTGCCATCATCATTAGCAAGCTTGTGAACAGGTTTTGTATACCAGTTATTTTCTTCGTACACTTCTTCCTGCATGCCATCAAGATTGATCTGCTGGTTAAAGTAACCAAGTTTATAGAGCAACCCAAAGCCATAAAAAGGTAAACCAAGGTCACTGGCACCCTTAAGATGATCTCCCGAAAGTACTCCTAATCCTCCGGAATAAATAGGCAGGCATTCATGCAAACCGTATTCCATAGAAAAATAAGCAATTTTGAAATCTTCAGAAACATTTAATTTCTTTTCATACTCTTTCATGTAGTGACCTTCAAAATTTAAATATTCCGTAAACTTTCGATACACGGTTTCCAATTCTTTTACAAATCCAGGTGAATCACTTAATTCCCGAATACGCTTTTCACTGATATTTCGGATGATACTTATGGGATTATGATTTTCTCTTCTAAAGAGACTGGGATCGATACGCAGAAAGAGGCGATAAGCAGAGGTATCCCAGGTTGACCAAAGGTTATCTGCCAGTTCCAGAAGAAGCTTCAGGTTATCTGGAAAATTAGGTCTCGCGTAAAATTTCTTAAATCTTATATTATCCTTTGTCCCTCCAATGAAATAAATTCACACAGAAAATATCTCTTAAAATCTACACAATTTGCAGGTCATATTATGTAAAGGATTTTATCTTCACAAATCCTTTCCGCCTGCTTGAGACGGGTAGGTATTCTGGTTTATTATATTTCCCCTGGGTAGAAACTGCGTTTCAACCCAGGGCTACAAATAAATATTCCCTACGGGAAAAATGTCAATTCCCTGAAATTGACAAATATGATGA